>NZ_JAIOKW010000014.1:0-144708 GCF_020093335.1 Pseudomonas fluorescens group sp.
GGCGGTGTTTCAGTCACTTCATCAGTCACTGATCCACCGCCATCGGGGCAAGCCCCCTCCCACATTTAGCCTCCGGTGTGTCAGGGAAATGCCCTCAATTTCCCTTCTGCGGGGAACATCATTCCGTCACACCGGTCGGTTACATAAGTAGCTGCACGGCATCGCGCGACGAACGCGTGCAAAAACGCGACATTTTTAGTTGATCTATGGCCCCTCACGTCCTAAAGTTCGCGCCGAACGTCCATGCTGGAAACGATCCATCCGGCTCAAGTACTGACGACGAGACAGCAAGGCCAAGGGACGCAAGTGATCCCATGGCCTTTTTGCTTTCGGCGACATGCCTTGGGAAGTAGGCGAACCAAAGTGGGGATACGGAGGACGTTCATTTGCACCCATTGCTAATTTCAGTTTGCCCTTAGGAGTTCCCAGCATGTCGATCAATGTCGAAGATTATTTCGCGCGCGCCACGTTTGACAAAATGAAGGCGTTCGCCGACAAGCAAGAAACCCCATTCGTGGTGATCGACACCGCGATGATCAGCCAGGCCTACGATGACCTGCGCGCCGGTTTCGAATTCGCCAAGGTCTATTACGCCGTCAAGGCCAACCCGGCCGTCGAGATCATCGACCTGCTCAAGGATAAAGGCTCAAGCTTCGACATCGCGTCGATCTACGAGCTGGACAAAGTGATGGACCGTGGCGTCAGCCCCGACCGTATCAGCTACGGCAACACCATCAAGAAATCCAAGGACATCCGCTACTTCTACGAGAAGGGCGTGCGCCTGTTCTCCACCGACTCCGAAGCCGACCTGCGCAACATCGCCAAGGCCGCGCCGGGTTCGAAAGTGTATGTGCGTATCCTCACCGAAGGCTCGACCACGGCTGACTGGCCTTTGTCGCGCAAATTCGGCTGCCAGACCGACATGGCCATGGACCTGCTGATCCTCGCCCGCGACCTGGGCCTGGTGCCGTACGGCATCTCGTTCCACGTCGGCTCGCAACAGCGTGACATCAGCGTGTGGGACGCGGCGATCGCCAAGGTCAAAGTGATCTTCGAGCGCCTGAAAGAAGAAGACAATATCCACCTCAAGCTGATCAACATGGGCGGCGGCTTCCCGGCCAACTACATCACCCGCACCAACAGCCTGGAAACCTATGCCGAAGAAATCATCCGCTTCCTCAAGGAAGATTTCGGCGACGACCTGCCGGAAATCATCCTGGAGCCGGGCCGTTCGTTGATCGCCAACGCCGGCATCCTGGTCAGTGAAGTGGTGCTGGTGGCGCGTAAATCCCGTACCGCCGTCGAGCGTTGGGTGTACACGGATGTGGGCAAGTTCTCCGGCCTGATCGAAACCATGGACGAAGCCATCAAGTTCCCGATCTGGACCGAGAAAAAGGGCGAGATGGAAGAAGTGGTGATCGCCGGTCCTACCTGCGACAGCGCCGACATCATGTACGAGAACTACAAGTACGGCCTGCCGCTGAACCTGGCGATCGGTGACCGTTTGTACTGGCTGTCCACCGGTGCGTACACCACCAGCTACAGCGCGGTTGAGTTCAATGGCTTTCCGCCGCTGAAATCGTTCTACGTGTAAGGCCGCGAAAAAGGGCCCATGACAGGTCATGGGCCCTTTTTTTATACCACTACATCCTTGCGAACAACTTTTCCTTGCACGTCAATGCACATGTCCATCCTGCCATCTCCGGTGGTATCCAGCCTGAAGAACGTTCGCCCAAAGGCACGGTCGTAACTCACCAGTACATCACCCGGTTTGGTAAGAAACGTCGGATTGACTGGATCCTGCGGTTTACTGTGATCAAGTGGCAATTGGGAGACGAAGGTCAGAGTCCCTAATTTCTTGCTCAGCCCTGAAAGATCAATCTTGTCTTTGCCGCTGACAAAATCCATCACCCAGTTCGCTTTTCCGCTGGACGCGCCGTCAAAGACAAATGTGTTCGGCCCCGCACCACCCCACATCTGTGCTCCTCCACTGCCCCCGTACATGACATCCTCGCCAGGTCCGCCTCGGAGCACATTGAAGACTTCATTGCCGATCAGGATATTCCTGCCTTTGCCGCCCCTGGCCTCTTCGATCACGGCCCCCTCAGCGATGCCGACATTACGACTCAAGCCTCCGACCGAGGACAGCGAGCCTGCATTGAGGTTAATCACTTGGTTTTGGCTGAACCCTGAGAAATCGAGCGTGTCCCAACCGCCGCCATCCCAGACGGCAAACAGCGGTTTGTCGTCGGAAGAAGTAAGGCTGGAGTGTTCTCGGCCAGAGTTAGAGTTGAAACCGTAAGTAGTGTCGCCCGCGCGCGTGGCGTGGTTGGCACCGTAGGTTTTTTGCAGGGCTGCTATGTCATCGATCATCAGGCTGACCGGCCCCCCACTGTCTTCCGCCTCGGAAAATAACGGGGTGTTGTAGCTCATGATTGAGTAATTTTTCCAATTTTCCTGATAATCGGGAAGACCTTCCTCCTCGGAGTCGCCGTGGGGATGACTCAAACCCACAATATGCCCGATCTCGTGAATCAAGTTTTCACGCCAGATGTCATCTCCAAATCCTTCAAGAAAACCGCCGTCTTCTTTTTCGTTGAACCGGCTCGCCTGATCCGTATTGCGCATCCAGACATGCCCTGGGCGCTCAGGACCCTGGGGATCTGGAAAAAAACCGGACCCCCGGATGGGGCTGACGTTACTGCCAGTGTCATAACCATTGTAAATCAGATGCCCCTCAGCGCCGCCGCCGGCCTTTTCGGTGAACGATATATTGGCAATATCGGCATACTCTTGTTGCGCGGTCCTGACATAGTCTTTTTGACGAGCATTTAACGGAACAAATTTTCGGGCCTTGTTGCGGCTATCGATTTGGTCTTTTTTGAAGCTGTCTGGCTCAACGGTCGAGAACTCATAAGTTAACTCCGTCCTGCCGTTATGGTTGCTATCGTGCCAACGGTGACCTGTTCGAGTAAGCCGATCGGCGACCTCCTTGCCGGTCAGCGAAAGTTCCTCATCTGCAGAGGATGGCTCTTTACCCCGCTCATTACGGCTGAGTTGCCGTTGCACCAATTCGTAACCCGTGCGCGAAACAGGGGGTTGAGTGACAGACGTCATGGACATTGCTCCTTGCTTTGTTAAAGACGGTGCCCGAGTTGTGGCACCTGTTTATCGACTAGCGACAAACAGGAACGTTGTCATCCCGCCTTGCAGCAAAGAATCTGTCTTCTCCTGACAGAGCCACGAAAAAGTAAACGCGCTGGGCAAGAAGCCTGAGTCTTTATGCGTAAGAAAAAACCACTTCGCGGGGTTGTTCAGCCACCTGAACAGTGCGATGGCTGTCTTCGCGCACCAGGCTTTGCGTCCAGAAGAACGCGGCGTAGCGCGCGCCACGGGCGCACGGCGCTGTCGACATGAACAGGGGGGGCTGCCACAAACGCTCCAGCATCGCCGCGCCGATTTCCTTGGCCAGCGGGTGGACTTCGGACAGGCACTGCTGTCCACCCGGTTCCACTTCTAAGCAGCAGCGCCACGCAGCAAAAAGCCCCACGCATCGGATGCGTGGGGCTTTTGCGTGTTAAACAGAATGTTTCTCGACAAGCCACGGCATAATGCGCGCCGTGCCCTACCCATTCAGACAGACGAGGCGGTTAGACGTGTTGAAGAAAACCCTGTTCCAGTTGCACTGGTTCTTCGGCATTACCGCCGGGCTGGTGCTGGCCTTGATGGGGATCAGCGGGGCTGCGGTCTCGTTCCAGGATGAAATGCTGCAAGCGCTCAACCCCAGCGTACTGACCGTGGAAAAACGCGACGCCGGCGTACTGCCGCCCGCCGAACTGGTGCGCAAGCTGGAGGCCACTGAAGGCCAGACGGTGGCCATGCTGTTCGTGGAAAGTGAAAGCGGCAAGGCTGCCCGCGTGTTCTTCACCCCCCCGCCTGGCGAACGCCGTGGTCAGTTGCGTTATTTCGATCCGTACACCGGCGACTACATGGGTGACGTGGTCGGCCAGGACGTCTTCGGGTTCCTGCTGCAATTCCACCGTTTCCTCGTACTGGGCGACACCGGGCGCAACATCACCGGCGCGTGCACGCTGATCCTGGTGTTCTTCTGCCTCTCCGGCTTGTACCTGCGCTGGCCGCGCCAGGCGGCGAACTGGCGGGCCTGGCTGACGTTGGACTGGCGCAAAAAAGGCCGCGCCTTCAACTGGGACCTGCACTCGGTATTCGGCACCTGGTGCCTGCTGGCCTATCTGTTTTCGGCGCTGACCGGTTTGTATTGGTCCTACGACTGGTACAGCCAGGGCCTGACCCAACTGCTGTCCGACGCCCCGCAACATGAACGGGTTCGCAAGCGCGGCCCGGCGCCCGAAGGTGCCGCGCCGGTGGCCAATTACGCGGCTATGTGGAGCAGCATCTACAGCAACGCCGGCCCCGGCCTGAGCGCTTACAACATCCGTATGCCAGCGGTCGCCGGGCAACCGGCCACCGTCTTCTACTTGCTGAAAGACTCGCCCCATGACCGCGCGCTGAACCAGATCAATCTGGACCCGGCCACTGGCGAGGTCAAATCCCACGACCGGTACGCGAGCAAAAGCCTCGGCTCCAGACTGCTGACCAGCGTCTACGCCTTGCACACCGGCAGTTACTTCGGCCTGGCCGGGCGGATTGTCCTGACCGTCAGCTCACTGCTGATGCCGTTGTTCTTCATCACCGGCTGGCTGCTGTACCTCGACCGTCGCCGCAAAAAGCGCCAGGTGCGTGATGCCCGCAAAGGTCTGAGCGCCAACCACAGCGACGCCCCGGCCTGGCTGATCGGCTTTGCCAGCCAGAGCGGTTTTGCCGAACAGCTTGCATGGCAAACGGCAGGGCAATTGCAGGCGGCCGGTTTGCCGGTGAAGGTGCAGCCGCTGGGCAGCGTCAGCCAGGACGACCTGCGCCAGTCGGAAAATGCGCTGTTTGTGGTCAGCACCTTCGGCGACGG
Organism: Pseudomonas fluorescens group sp.; assembly: GCF_020093335.1. Classification (NCBI taxonomy): domain Bacteria; kingdom Pseudomonadati; phylum Pseudomonadota; class Gammaproteobacteria; order Pseudomonadales; family Pseudomonadaceae; genus Pseudomonas; species Pseudomonas fluorescens group sp. The sequence continues at coordinate 4,982 of NZ_JAIOKW010000014.1, forward strand.
CGAAGCCCCCGACAGCGCCCGCGGCTTCGAGCGCAGCGTGCTCGGCCAGGACCTCTCCCTGAGTGGCCTGAACTACTCGGTGCTGGCCCTGGGTGATCGTCAATACGAGCACTTCTGCGGCTTTGCGCGGCGCCTGCACTTCTGGCTGACCAATCAGGGCGGCAATCCCTTGTTCGCCCCGGTCGAAGTGGACAGCGGTGACACCACCGCCCTGCTGCACTGGCAACAACAACTTGGCCAGCTCACCGGCCACGCCCCGGCAGCCGCTTGGCCGACGGCCCAGTACGAAAACTGGACGCTCAGCCAACGCACCCTGCTCAACCCCGACAGCAGCGGCTCGCAGGTCTATTTGCTGGGCCTCACCTCGCCTGCGCCACACACCTGGCAAGCCGGTGACCTGGTTGAAGTGCTGCCCCGCAATGGTCCTTGGGCCATCGAACACTTTCTCGAAGGCCTGGGCCTGGCCGGCAGCGATGCCGTAGTGTTCGAAGGCTTGGCGCAGTCCCTCAACCAAGCCCTGGCCACCCGCCAACTGCCGGATAACCGCGCTCATCTGGTGGGCCTGCATGCCCAGGCGCTGGTGAACGCGCTGGTGCCCCTGGGCATGCGCGAATACTCCATCGCCTCGATTGCCAGCGAGGGCGTGCTGGAGTTGATCGTGCGCCAGGAGCGCCACCCCGACGGCAGCCTGGGCCTGGCGAGTGGCTGGCTCACCGAGCACGCCGCCATCGGCTCAAGCATCAGCCTGCGCCTGCGCCGTAACAGCGGTTTTCACCTGCCGGAGATGCCGGTGCCCCTGATCCTGCTGGGCAACGGCACCGGCCTGGCAGGCCTGCGCAGCTTGCTCAAGGCGCGCATTGCCGACGGCCAGCAGCGCAACTGGCTACTCTTTGGCGAGCGCAATATCGCCCACGACTACCTGTGCCAGGACGAACTGCAAGGCTGGCTGGCCAGTGGTGATCTGGCGTTGCTGGACTTGGCGTTTTCCCGCGATCAGGAAGAGAAAATCTATGTGCAGGATCGCCTGCGTGAATCGGCCGAGGTGCTGCGTAAGTGGCTGGCGGAGGGCGCGGCGATTTATGTGTGCGGGAGTTTGCAGGGGATGGCGGCTGGGGTGGATCAGGCGCTGGTGGACATTCTCGGCAATGAAGCCGTGGAACGGCTGATCGAGCAAGGTCGCTATCGCCGGGACGTCTACTGAATCCCTGACGTAACCACAATCAAACTGTGGGAAGGGCAAGCCCCCTCCCACAGTCTTGATTGCCTTCCAATCAGGCCGGTTGGAGTTTTTGTTCGAATACCGAGACGCCATCCAAATCCCGCAGGATCACCGTCAACTCCGCCGTCTGCCCATCAATCTGCACCTCGCCAAAAAACTGAAAACCCGCGAACGGCGAGGTGTTCTGCGCCGGCGGTGCCTTCTCGAACACCACCTCGGGGCCAAAGGTCTTATCCAGCGGATTGGGCCCGAAGCTCCCAGCATTCAACGGCCCGGCGACAAACTCCCAGAACGGTTCGAAATCCTGGAACGCCGCACGGTCCGGGTGATAGTGATGCGCGGCGCAGTAATGCACATCGGCCGTCAGCCACACATGGTTGCGCACCTGTTGCGCCCTTAAAAAGCCCAGCAACTCGGCGATTTCCACTTCGCGACCTTGCGGCGCACCGGGGTCGTTGTTGGCGATGGCCTCCCAACGCGCCACACCGGGGCTGACCTCACCATCAGGCACACCGAGGCCGATGGGCATGTCGGCGGCGATCACTTTCCACTGCGCCTGGGACGCCTTGAGTTCGCGCTTGAGCCAGTCCAGTTGTTCGCGGCCGAGGAAGGGCTTTTCAGCGCCCAGGTTGTCATCGTTGGGTCCGCGATAACTGCGCATATCCAGCACGAACACCTCCAGCAGCGGGCCATAGCTGAGCTTGCGATAAATCCGCCCGCCCGCATCCGCGCTCTGCCGGCGCATCGGTGAATACTCCAGCCAGGCCTGGCGCGCACGCCCCACCAAGGTGTTGATGTCCTTGGTCTGGTAACGCTCATCCAACTGCTTGCTTGGCGACCAGTTGTTCACCACTTCGTGGTCGTCCCACTGCCAGATCTGCGGCACCTCGGCGTTGAAGCGGCGCACGTTTTCATCCATCAGGTTGTAGCGGTAATTGCCGCGATATTCATCCAGGGTTTCAGCGACTTTGCTCTTGGCCTCGGTGGTGATATTGCGCCAGATGCGACCGCCTTCGGTGGTCAGCTGCGCCGGCACCGGGCCGTCGGCGTAGATGGTGTCGCCGCTGTGGATAAAGAAGTCCGGCAGGCGCAGGCGCATGGCTTCGTAGATGCGCATGCCGCCAATCTCCGGATTGATACCGAAGCCCTGGCCAACGGTGTCGCCGCTCCACACAAAACGGATGTCGCGGCGTTGTTGCGGCACGCTGCGCAGGTGGCCGAACCAGGGTTCGCTGGCGACGCCGGTCTGGGCGTCTTCAAAATGCACGCGGTAGAAAATCGCCTGGTCGGCGGGCAATCCGGTGAGTTCAACACGGGCGGTGAAGTCGGTGCGATTGTCGGCCAGGGGCGAGACGAATCGACGCGGGTTGCTGAAGACGCTGCGGGTGTCCCACTCCACTACCATGCGGGCCGGGCGATCGCTGCGGCTCCAGATCATGGCGCGATCGCCGAGCAGGTCGCCGGACTGTACGCCGTCGGTGAGTTGCGGGCGATCCTTTACCGAAGCGATCACTGCCGGGGCCAAACCCGGCAACAACAGACCGGCGCCGACGGCTTGCATCACACGGCGACGGCCGAGATCGAAGTGGCTCATGCAGGTGCCCTCTTGAGTATCAAAAGGGCAACTTAACCACGAGCGGATGAAGCGGTTATGACACTGATCGTGTGATCAGTGGAGATCAAATGTGGAAGGGGGCTTGCTCCCGATGACGGTGTGCCAGGCAATAAACATTTGACTGATCCACTGCTATCGGGAGCAAGCCCCCTCCTACCGGTTTGAGCGGTGTCAGGCCTTGGCGGGGGCGACGGCCAGCTCTACCACATCCGGACGCTTGATCAGCGCATACACCACACCGGTCAGCACGCTACCGGCGACAATCGCCAGCAGATACAGCAACGCATGGTTCATCGCATTCGGAATCACCAGCACAAATAAGCCACCGTGGGGCGCTGCCAGTTTGCAGCCGAAGTACATCGACAGTGCACCGGTCAAGGCGCCGCCGGCAATGCTGGCCGGGATCACACGCAACGGGTCTTTGGCGGCGAAGGGAATCGCGCCCTCAGAGATAAAGCACATGCCGAGAATCATCGCCGCCTTGCCGGCCTCGCGTTCGGTCTGGGCGAACTTGCGGCGCGCCAGGAACGTGGCGATGCCCATGCCAATCGGCGGCACCATACCCGCGGCCATGGTCGCCGCCATCGGCGCACCACTGGACGCCGCCAGTAAACCGACAGAAAACGCATACGCGGCCTTGTTGATCGGCCCGCCGAGGTCGACACACATCATGCCGCCCAACAGGATGCCCAGTAGCACCGCATTGGTGGTGCCCATGGTGCTGAGGAAGTCGGTGAGGCCGGTGAGCAGGCGCGCCACCGGGGGGCCGACCAGGTAGATCATCGCCAGGCCGGTAAACAGGCTCGCCAGCAACGGAATGATCAGGATCGGCTTGAGTGCCTCCAGGCTCTGCGGCAACTTCACCGCACGGGTGATCAGCTTGACGCAGTAGCCGGCCAGGAAACCGGCAAAGATACCGCCGATGAACCCCGCGCCCAAGGTACCCGCCAACAAGCCGCCGATCATGCCGGGCGCAATGCCGGGACGGTCGGCAATCGAGTAGGCGATGTAGCCCGCCAGCAACGGCACCATCAGCATGAAGGCACGGTCGCCGACAGTTTTCAGTGCCGCCGCCAGGGTGCCTTCCTGTTCAAAGGCGTGGATGCCGAACACGAATGACAAGGCAATCAACAACCCGCCCGCCACGACCATCGGCAACATGAACGACACCCCAGTCAGCAGGTGTTTATAGACGCCGGTTTTTTCCTTCTTGGCCACCGCACCGCTGGCTGCGCTTTCCACCGCGCCTTCCGCGAGGGCCTTGTTGAGGGTGGCTTCGGATTGCTTGAGGGCGATGCCGGTGCCGCAACGGTAGATTTTCTTACCCGCGAAGCGCTCGGTGGCGACTTCAATATCGGCGGCCAACAGCACCACATCAGCCTCGGCAATGGCTTGCGGGCTCAACGGTGTACGGGCACCGACCGAACCTTGGGTCTCGACCTGCAGGTCATAGCCCAAACGCTTGGCCGTCTGCTGCAAAGCTTCGGCCGCCATGAAGGTGTGGGCGACGCCGGTCGGGCAGGCCGTGATCGCAACGATGCGCGGCGCCTGCTTGGCCGCTTGTTCCGTGGCGACATACACCTGCGCCTCTTGCGCGCCGCGACGCAGTACGGCGTCGACATCCGCCAGCGCCTGGGCCGGCGTGCTCTGGAACACGCGCTTGCCGACAAACCGCTGCATATCCACAGGGGTGCTGCTGACCAGCAACACCCATTCGGCATCGTCGAGGGTGGCCTGGGACAGCTGGCGTTCCGGACGTTGCACATCCACCACTTCCACGCTGGTACTCCAGCCTTGGCGCTGCGCGGCGGCGTCCAACAAGCGGGCGCACAGCACACTGGTGACCATGCCGTTTGGGCAGGCGGTAACAATGGCTAACTTCATCACAAACCCTCTTATTGTTCTGTCAGCGTGCGCACAACAACGCCGCTTTCGAGGCGCGCCAACTGCGCGTCATCGCTGATGCCAAAACCGATTTGCGTCACCGCCATTGCGGCAATCGCCGTGGCGCGGCGCAGGGTCTGCTCCGGCGTATCGCCGCTGAGCAAGCCGTGCAGCATCCCGGCCAGCAGCGAGTCGCCGGCGCCGACGGTACTGGCCACCGTCACCTTAGGCGGTGTGGCGTGCAGCGTCGCATTCGAGCTGTACCAGCTCACGCCCGCGGCGCCGTCGGAGACCACCACATGTTCCACGCCCTGCAGGTGAAGCTGGCTGATTGCATCCGGGGCATGACCCAGGGCATCGGCCAGCTCTTCGGTATTGGGTTTGACCAGCCACGGGCCAGCTTTCAGACCGGCGCGCAGCGCTTCGCCGCTGGTGTCCAGGGCGACTTTCAAACCGAGGCTTTTCAGTTCCGTCACCAGGCGTTGAAACCACTGCGCACTGACGCCGCGTGGCAAGCTGCCGGCCACCACCACCGCATCAAAACCGGGAGCAATCTGCGCCAGTTTCTCCAGCAAGGCGTTCTGCGCCTGCTCCGTCACCTGCGGCCCCGGCGCATTGATGTCAGTGACCCGGCCATCCTGCTCGGCAATCTTGATATTGCTGCGCGTCTCTCCCGGCACACGGACGAACGCATCGCCAAACCCACGGCTGGCGATCAGTGCATCGAACGCCTCGGGGTTTGCGGCGCCGAGAAAACCGCCCACGCTCACGTCATGGCCCAGATCGGCCAACACCTGCGCCACGTTCACGCCCTTGCCGGCGGCATGGGTCAGCAGGGTGTCGCTGCGGTTGACTTCACCCGGCTCCAGGCGCGCCAAACGCACCGTCAGGTCCAACGCCGGGTTCAGCGTCAGGGTCAGAATCCTTGCCATCTACACGGCCTCCACTAGGGCACGCACTTCGGCGGGCGAGCCCACCGCCAGTGCTTTTTGCGCCAGGCCCTGGGCCTCGCTCAGACTGAATTCGCGCACGCGCGCCTTCACTTCGGGAATGCTGCGGGCCGACACGCTCAACTCATCCACCCCCAGGCCGATCAACACCGGCACCGCCAGCGGGTCTGCCGCCAACTCACCACACACGCCGACCCATTTGCCATGGGCATGGGCGGCGCGCACGGTGATGTCGATCAGCTGCAGCACCGCCGGGTGCAGGCCGTCGGCCTGGGCGGACAGCGTCGGGTGACCACGGTCGATGGCCAGGGTGTACTGGGTCAGGTCGTTGGTGCCGACGCTGAAAAAGTCGACTTCCTTGGCCAGCACCGGGGCGAGCAATGCCGCCGACGGCACTTCGATCATGATGCCCAGTTGCAGGTCCGCCACCGGGATTTCCAGGCGCAGGCGTTCGGTCATGTCACGGGCCGCACGCCATTCATCGACGCTGCCGACCATGGGGAACATGATGCGCAGCGGACGGTTATCCGCAGAACGCAGCAGCGCACGCAATTGCGCTTCCATGATCTGCGGGCGTTGCAAGGTGAGACGAATGCCGCGCACGCCGAGGAAGGGGTTTTCTTCCTGGGCAATCGGCCAATACGGCAGCGGTTTGTCGCCTCCCACATCAAGGGTGCGCACCACCAGCGGGCGACCGCCGAGGCCTTCTAGCACACGACGGTATTCGGCTTCCTGGGTGGCTTCGTCCGGCGCTTGCGGGTGGGCCATGAAAATCAGTTCGGTGCGCAGCAAGCCGATGCCTTCGGCGCCCTGCTCCACCGCGCTGGCAACACCGGCGCTTTCGCCGATGTTGGCGAACACTTCCACGGCGTGGCCGTCACGGGTCAGCGCCGGTTCATGGCGTTGCGCCGAAGCGGCTTGCAGGCGCTGTTCGCGGGTGTCGCGTTCGACCGTGGCGCGTTGCAGGGTGGCGCTGTCGGCGTCCACATGCAGGCGACCGCGCTGGCCGTCGAGCAACAGCGGCGTGCCGGAAGCCAGCAGCAACACCGCCGGGCCGGCGCCGACCAAGGCTGGAATACCGAGGGCACGGGCGACGATAGCGCTGTGCGCCGTCGCGCCGCCACGGGCGGTGAGAATGCCGGCGACGCGCGCCGGATCAAGCCGTGCAACGTCGGACGGACCGACTTCGTCCATCACCAGGATGTAGGGCTCGCTCGGCTCCTGGGCGGTTTCAACACCGCACAGTTGCGCCAGCACACGACGGCCGACATCCCGCAGGTCGGCCGCGCGCTCGGCGAGCAGGGCGTCCTGCAACGACTCCTGCTGCTTGGCGGCGGCTTCAATCACACTCATCCACGCCGCTTCAGCGCTTTCGCCTTGCTTGAGGCGGGTGTCGACTTCGTCGGTGAGTTCCGGGTCGTCGAGCATTTCCTGGTGGGTGATGAAAATCTCGCGGATCGCCTTGGAGGGGTTGCGTTCGATCAGGCCCTGGATATCGGTGCGCACCTCACTCAAGGCGCTGTGCAGGCGCTGGCGCTCGATGGCGCAGGATTCTCCGCGCAGTGGGTAGTCGAACGTTTGCTGAACCTGGATATGCGCAGGGCCGATGGCGATGCCCGGCGCGGCGGCGATGGCCTGGATCTGGCTCCCGGCCAATGGCGCGCTGATCACCGGTTCGATATCGAGGGCTTCGGGCTGGGCGCTCAGGGTCGGCAGTGGCTCGACGTCTTCGCCCAAGCCCTCCTCCACCGCCGCCAGCAGCGCGGGCAGTGCGTCGCCGGCAATGGTCGGCTCGGCGACAAACTCCAGCACCTGGCCACGTCGAGCGCCGAGGCTCAACAGTTTGCTCAGGCTTTTCACCGACACGGCGCCCACTGGGCCATCGACGATGCGCACACGCACATCACCGTCAAAATTTTTCGCCAACTGGGCGAGGATCTTCGCCGGCCGCGCGTGCAAACCGTGGGCGTTGGCCAGGGTGATGCGTGCGCTGGGCCAGTCCGGAGGCAGTTCACCGCCGAGCACTTCGAGGACCGCGCGGCTGCTGGTGGCGCGGCCAAGCTCTTGGCCACGCCCTTCGATCAGCAAGGCGCACAAGCGTTCAAGCAAGGCCTGGTGGGCTTCACCGAGGCTGGCCAGGCAGAACAGGCCATTGAGCGGCTGACCGAGGTAGCGCATGGGTTTGTCCGGGGTGACAAACGCCAGGCCCGGGCGCTTGACCGTCTGCTCGCTGTGCAACCACCACAGGCCATCGCCCAGGGGCAGCGCATCCACCTGCTGCAACACCGCGGCGAAACCATTGCTCACACAATCGGCCTGACGCAGCAGGCGTGCACCGCGCCAAACCAGCTCTTCGAAGTCATCGGCGGACACGCCCAGGCTGATCATCTGTGCATCCAGCGCCAGTTCCTGCGGCGCGCCTTGCAACAGTTTCAGCAACGCTTCGGCGGTGCCGGCACGGCGCAACGCCTGGCCCAGGTCGGTTTCGCCGAGGGCACGGGTGAGCAGTTGCAACAGGCGCAGGTGTTCGTCGGATTTGGCGGCAATGCCGATGGCCAGGTATACGATCTGGCCGTCGCCCCAGTCCACCCCTTCGGGGAACTGCAGCAGGCGCACGCCGGTAGAGAACACCTGGTCGCGGGTTTCAGGGGTGCCGTGGGGGATGGCAATACCTTGGCCCAGGAACGTCGAGCCCTGAGCTTCACGGGCTTGCAAACCGCTGAGGTAACCCTCGGCGACCAGGCCATCGGCCACCAGTTTTTCAGCGAGCAGGTGCAAGGCAGCAGACTTATCCACAGCCACCTGGCCCATGGAAATCTGCTCTACAGTGAGCTCAAGCATGCCGTTCTCCTAGTTAGTGCAGTGGCGCACTAGGTATTGTTTTAAACAAACAGTGTAAGGGGTGCTCATAAATAACTGACTGAGCAGTCAATTGGCAGTGGCTACTCAGTCGCGAACGTCGTAAAAATACGCTGGCTGAAACGTTTAATCTAGAGTTTATGGAAGACTACGCGTTAATTGCGCATCCTTGAACAACCACTCGGCACTTGAGCTGAGACATAGGTCCAGTGCTGGAATCGGTTACGATTGGACAAAATGTCGGGGCAAGCTCCAAAAAACAAGGAAATCCCGGTTTGAAACTCAGTGATATCGCACGTCTCGCCGGTGTGTCCGTGACCACCGCCAGCTACGTCATCAATGGCAAGGCTGAACAGCAACGCATCAGCAACGCAACCGTCGAGCGGGTGCGCGCCGTGGTCGAAGCCCATGGCTTTACGCCCAACCCCCAGGCCGCCGGGCTGCGCAGTCGGCACACGCGCACCTTGGGTTTTATCCTGCCCGACCTGGAAAACCCCAGCTACGCACGCATCGCCAAACTCCTGGAGCAAGGCGCTCGGGCGCGTGGCTATCAGTTGCTGATCGCCAGCTCCGACGATGAGGCCGACAGCGAGCGCCAATTGCTGCAACTGTTCCGCGCCCGGCGCTGTGATGCGTTGTTCGTCGCCAGTTGCCTGCCGGCCAGCGATGACAGTTACCGCGAGTTGCAAGCCAAGGGGCTGCCGGTGATTGCCATCGACCGGGTGATGGGCGCGGATCAATTCTGCTCGGTGGTCAGCGACGACCGCCAGGCTTGCAAACAATTGACCAGCAGCCTGCTGCAACCGTTGCCCAAACAGATTGCGTTGATCGGCGCACGGCCCGAACTGAGCATCAGCCAGGAACGTGCCGCGGGTTTCCGTGAGGCCCTCGAAGGGTTCACCGGCGAGGTGATTGTCGAACACGGTGAAGCCTTCAGTCGCGACTGCGGCCGACAGCTGATGGAGCAACTTCTACAGCAACTGGGGCATTTGCCTGACGCGCTGGTGACCACCTCCTATGTGCTGCTGCAAGGTGTGTTCGACGCCCTGCATGACTTCCCGCTCAAGTCGCGCCCGCTGCGCCTGGGCACCTTTGGTGATACGCAGTTGCTGGACTTCCTGCCGTTGCCGGTCAACGCCATGGCCCAGCAACATCAACTGATCGCCGACACCGCCCTGCGCCTGGCGCTGGCCGCTATCGAAGAAGAGCACTACCAACCAGGCGTACACGCCATCGGCCGGACGTTCAAGCAGCGTATTCACGAGGCTTGAGCGTGGAGCTGATCGACACCCACACCCACCTGGATTTCCCGGCGTTCGACAGCGACCGCCGGGACGTCCTCGCCCACAGCCGGACGTTGGGCGTGCGGCGCATGGTGGTGTTGGGGGTGTATCAGCAGAATTGGCAGCGCCTGTGGGACTTGGCGCAAGCGGATGAAGGAATATTCGCTGCCTTTGGTTTACACCCGGTGTACCTCGATGAGCATCAACCCGCCGACCTTGTGCAATTGGGCGACTGGTTGACGCGCCTGCACGGCCACCGGCAGCTGTGCGCGGTGGGCGAGATCGGCCTGGATTACTTCCTCGAACAGCTGGACCGCGAACGCCAGCAACGCCTGTTTGAAGCCCAGCTCAAGCTGGCGGCGGACTTCCGATTACCGGCGTTGCTGCATGTACGTCGCAGCCATGCCGCGGTGATCGCTACCCTCAAGCGCATCCGCCTGCACCGCGGCGGCATCATCCATGCGTTCGCCGGGAGCCGCGAAGAAGCCCGCGAGTACATCAAGCTCGGCTTCAAGCTGGGTTTGGGCGGTGCCGCCACCTGGCCCCAGGCCCTGCGTATGCACAAGGTGTTGGCGCAACTGCCGCTGGACGCGGTGGTGCTGGAAACCGACTCCCCTGATATGGCGCCCGCCATGTTTCCCGGTCAACGCAACAGCCCCGAGCACCTGCCGGACATCTGCACCGCCCTGGCCGAGCGCATGGGCATCAGCCCGTTGTTACTGGCTGAGGCGAGCACACGCAATGCGTGCGAGCTGTTCAATTGGTAGCACCGGCGTGACCACTTGCAGGTCCAGCGTCATTCGCTGCCGGTAGCGGGCGTAGCGCAGCACCAGGAAATGCATCAGCAGCATCACCAGCGAGACGTTGAACTGACCGATCACGCTGATCAGCCCCACCCACTCCGCCACCAGCGCCACAATCAGCACCATGCAGGTGAACACCACCATGCTCGGTTGCACCAGCGCCCAATGGTCCAGCGCCTTGAACTGGCGCAATTGGCGGGGGCAGTTCAACTGCACGATCCGTTGGCAGTACGGGCAGTCGAAAGGCTCTTGGATCGCGATGGCATTCAGTTGCCACGGCTTGAGTTCAAACCTGATATCACAATGGGCACAATGCCCTTTGATGCCGATCGCAGTGGTCATCGTCGTCGCGCTCCGTTGAACCTGAATTTGATTGAAACAAATTCTCCCCCCTTCACGCGGCCAGAAAAGGGACTCCGTGAAATCAGGACAGGCACTACACCAACAAGAGCTAATTCCCACACCACGGCCTTACACGCGAAACGCACCGATCAAGTGCTTCAACTCAATCACCTGCATCGACAGTTGCCGGCTCGCCGCCTCGGTCTGGTGCGCTCCTTCGGCGGCGTATTCGCCAGCCCGATTGATGGCCACGATGTTCTGGTCAATGTCGTGGGCAACGGCGGTCTGTTGTTCCACGGCGGCGGCGATCTGCTGATTCTGATCAACGATCATCCCTACGGCGCCGAGGATATTTTCCAAAGCCTGCTGGACTTTTTCCGACTGACCCACGGTGCCGTTGGCCATCTCATGGCTGCTGCCCATGGCCCTTACTGCCGCCGCCACACCGTCTTGCAAGCGGCTGATCATCTGTTCGATTTCCTCAGTGGAGTGCTGGGTGCGCCGGGCCAGGGTGCGCACCTCGTCGGCCACCACCGCAAAACCACGCCCCTGCTCACCGGCCCGCGCCGCCTCGATGGCGGCATTGAGTGCCAGAAGGTTGGTTTGCTCGGCGATGCTTTTGATCACTTCCAATACGCTACTGATGGACTGGCTGTCGGTGGCCAATTGGTTGATCACCCGCACCGACTGATCGATCTCCGAGGCCAGCCGCGCAATGCTGCCCTGCTGGGATTGCACCAAGCCACGGCCGCTGACGGTTTCGTCGTTGACGCTGTGAGCGCTGCTGACCGCCGTCGCCGCGCTGCGCGCGACCTCCTGGGCAGTGGACGACATCTGGTTCATGGCCGTCGCCACCTGCTCGATCCGGGTACGCTGCCCGGCAACCGCCTGATTGCTCCGGGCCGAGACCGTTTCCACCTGGCCGGCCTGGCGTTCAACCTGGCTGACGGTGTGCCCGACGCGCTCGATCAAGTCATGGATCTTCGCCACAGTGCCGTTGAACAGCTGACCCAGGTCGCCCAGTTCATCGCGGCTCTGGGCGACAAACGTGACGGTCATGTCGCCGGCCGCCACCTTGTCCATCATCGCGCCCAGCCGGCGCAGCGTGGTGCGGGTGGAGGCATAGAAGCCTGCGTACAGATAGAAGATCAGCAAGAACACCGCCGTCAGGGCAGAGACCAGCACCACCATATGCGTGCGATTCTGCGCCAGGCGCTGCTCCAACTGCTGCTCCAGGAACGTCAACGTGGCGTCGTCAAGCTGGTAGGTCCGGGCCATCAGTTGGCTGACGCTGTCGTAGAATCCCTGCCAGGGCGCGTCGAGGGTTTCGGCCATCACCACCTGTTCCTCAAACAACTCGCTGCCTTGCTTGAGGCTGGCACTGCTGGCCTGGGCCAGGCTGTCTAGCGTCGCGTGGGCGGCGTTGCTGGAGCCCAGGGCATCCTGCAACTTCAGGCCATATTCGGCTTGGAGTTTTTCCAATTGCTGCAGCAGTTCGTCAAAGCGCGTACTGGACGCCGAATTGAGAAACCCCTGGCCCAGGGAGTAAGCGCCCATCGCCCGACCTTCGCCGAGGGTCTGGGTGACCTGCGGGGTGACGCTGGTGATCAGTGCGCTGAGCTGGCGCAGATCACTCTGGGAATCGCGGCTCAAGCCGGATTGACTGGCGATGATCTGGCTGAGCATCTGGGCCTTGTTGAGCAACTTGCCGATCAGTGCACTTTTGCTCAGCAGCGACGTTTCCTGTTGCTGGGCCTTGAAGGCCGCAATCAACTCGTCGCGCTTGGCGTCAAACGCGGTGATTTGCTCAGGCTCGGTGGTCATGGCATTGAGGCCTTGCAGGCGGGTCAGCACGCTGTGTTCCAAGGCGCTGATCTTGCCCTCAAGGTCACCGGCCTTGCCGGATTGACCAAGGGTCGCGTTGATCTGTACTTGGTTGTTGAGGGTTTCCAGGTCGCGGCGCAGGGCCAGGCTGCTGCCGAGCAAGTCGAGGCTTTGCAGTTCCACACGGGTCCCCTGGAATTCACGCCACGAATCACGCACCAGGTAGTAGTTGGTCGCCAGCATCGGCAGCAGGAACAACACACTGATCAAACTGAACTTCATGCCGAAGCTCAGGCGGTTCATCAACGCGACGGCGGGATAGAGCAAGCTCTTCACTGTGAACTCCCCTTCTTTTATTTTTATTGAGGCGCAGGGCGGCAGTTAGCCAGCATCTGTATAGCTCAATTTGAAAGGGAGTTTTGTAACTTAAGGTTAACGAAAGGAGGGGCACCACGGAAACAATGCGGGTTCACTCAGGATCCGGTGGGGCTGCTTCGCAACCCAGCGCAGGGCAAGCCTGCTCACTACAGCAAGCCCGGCCCCACATTTTTTGAGTGCGTTCGCAGTCAGGGCAACACGGTCCAGATCGCAAACCCGGCATACCACAGCACCGCCGCACGCAGCAGCAGCTCCCATATCCGGTCCAGGCTGTTGATGCCATCGGGACCTACCGCCGGCGGCGGGATTTCGGCAGCGACCAAGCCGACTTTTTCCACCAGTTCAGCGGCGCTGATGTCCCAACTCAGCAGTTCGTGCAGCATCACGCGACCGACTGCGACGAAGTTGCCCACCAGGGCAAAACTGGCCGCCAGCAGGCGTACCGGCAACCAGTCAAATGCATGACGCAGTTGCCCGGCACGCTCAGCCACCAGGGGGTTCTTGCTGTGTTCACTGGCCAATGCGAGCAGGCGGTACGCCAACGCGGCAACCGGGCCCAGCAGGAAATACCAGAAAATCACCGCGAAAAAGCTCTGGTAGGCCTGCCACAACAGATGGCCCTGGACGCGTTCGAGCAATTGCTCGCCACTGTCGGCGCTCAGGTTCAGGTCACGCTCAGCGACATGCTCGGCCGCTTGCAGGTCGCCACGTCGCCAGGCATCGCGGAAGGGTCCGAGCCCGGCGAGCAGATCACCGCGGCCCAGGCTGTAGATCACAACCAGCAGGTGCACCGGCAGTGCCAGCAGTCCGTAGGCCACCGGTTCCAGTACCAGCAGCAACAAGGCCAGTAGCGCGACGGGGAACAACACCAGTAACGCCAGAATCAGCCAGGGTTGCTTGCCCATGCGGGGGCTCGATTCCAGCTTGGCCAGTTCGCGCAACCAACCGCCATCACGTTGCAATCGCTGGCGCAGCGCCGAGAACTTCTCGATCCATACGGCCAGTACCAACACCAGGAAACTCATCGTGCGTGTCCTCCATCCTGCAGGGCGCTGCGAAAGCGCGTCCAATCAAAAGCGGGGCCGGGATCGGTCTTGCGCCCCGGGGCGATATCGCTGTGACCACACACGCGCTGGGGAGTAATGTCGGGGTAAGCCGCCAGCAACTGGCGGCTCAGATCGATCAGCGATGCGTATTGGGCATCGGTGAACGGCAGATCATCCGTACCTTCCAGCTCAATCCCCAAAGAAAAGTCATTGCAGGTTTCTCGCCCCTCGAACTGCGAGACCCCGGCATGCCAGGCCCGATCGAGGCAGGATACAAACTGCGTCACCGTACCGTCGCGCTCAATCAGAAAATGCGCGGACACCCGTAGGGCGGCAATCCCTTCAAAGTAGGGATGTTCCGTGACATCCAGGCGATTCTGGAAAAATTCCTGCACTTTGCCAGTGGCGAACTGCGCCGGTGGCAGGCTGATGTTATGCACCACCAACAGTGAGATTTCGCCTGTGGGGCGCTCGTTGAAGTTGGGTGAAGGGCAATGACGGATGCCCTCGCACCAACCGCTGGTGGGGTCCAACTGCATACAGGTTCCTTGAATGAGACAAAGTCTGACCAGTATGCCGCGTTCGCCCCTCCGGTTGCGATCACTTGCCGTGATTGAGTTGCCGCAACTTGCCCACTACCGCGGCCAACGCGCGCTCGAACAGCGGTCCGTCATCCAGGGTATGCAGCACGCCACGCTTGAACGCCAAGGCCAACTGGCCGGCGCTTTTCTCCAAGACCTTGAGCCCCGTGCGACTGGTAAAAATATACGTATGGGCTGGCGCCATAATCGCCGTCAACTTGCACCGCAGCGCGTTGGCGCCGTCTTCCTGGAACACCACCCAGCCTCCCACCTTGAGTTGATGGGCCCTGAGCAGGTCGGGGTCGTTGTCCGGCAAGTCGATGACCTGATCGGAGGACGTTGCGCTGAGTACAAACGGCTCGCGCACTTCGATCAACTCATCAACGCCTTCAGGCGCCTGGACATGCAGGGCCTGCAAGCGCACAAAAAACTCTCGCGTGCTGAAGGGGTCGAACGCCGCGCTGGTCAGACCGTCGCGCAACGCCTTGAGCAAACCGGGCAGTTGCTCGAGTAAATGGCGCCCGGCTTCGGTGTCTTGTTGCAAGCTGACGCTCCAGATCAGCTCGTCCATGGTGCGCAGGCCCGCTTGCCATTGCACTGACTGCTCGCCGTGTTTGAGGCTGGCCAGCAACAGCACCTGGCTCCAGGCCTGCTGCAGGAACTGCACGACCGGACGCGGCAGGACCTTGCCTAACAGCCGTTTATTCAGCACATCGGCCACGCGCTGGCGGGCGGCTTCGGTGCGCACGCGCCCGGCTTCGGCATCGCGGGTGTGCTGTTCAAGCAAGTCGCTGCGCCGCCGTTCATCGGCGGTAAACGCGCTGAACTCCGCGAGCAATTGGGAAAAAATCGCCGGATCTTCGACGAACTCATTGAGCAAGCGCTGCACCACCTGCTCAATGCGCAGGTAGAGGTGGTCACGCTGGTAGTCATCACGCGGGCTGCTGCCCATGGCGGCCGCCGCGATTTCATTGAGCAGGCGCCGCGCCGGGTGGCTGGGGTGGCTGAAAAAGCTTTTGTCCACCACCGCTACTTTCAGCATCGGGATCTGCAGGCGGCCGATCAGGGCCTTGAAGGCATGGGGTATGGCGCGGTCGTTGAGGATGAATTCGAACAGCAGCGCAATCAGGTTGATCACGTCTTCGTCAGCCGCCTCCACCACCCGCGACTTACCACTCTTGACGCTGACTCGGGTGAGCAACTGCTCAAGCTGGTTACGCAGGTCGAAATCGTCCTCGGCCTCAGGCTCCGGCACGTACTGCTGCAAGTGGGAGAGCAGGCGCAACAGGTCACGGGTGGCAATGGGCAGCGGTTCGGCGCTGGCTTCAAGCGTCGGCGCCACACTGCCGCGTACCACTGTCAGCAATGGCTGGAGCGCGGCGAAGGCTTGCTGGCCATTTTCGTCGACGAGCGGGTCGGCGGCCGACGAGGTTTCTTCAGGCGGGAGTTCACGCCCCGCACGCCCCTCGATGCGGCGGCAAGGTACGGCCTTGAGTTCAGGCAATACACCCGTCGCGACCAGCAATTGGTTGGCTTCGCCGTAGAGCTGGTCGGCATCGCTGAGCACGTATTTTTCAAACAACTTGAGCATGATCAGTTTGACGCGGATCTCCACGCCCAGGCTGCGCCCCGCGCGCAGGAAAAACTCACACAGCAGTGCCGGACCCAAAGGGTTCTCACGCTCATCCAGGCGGTTGCCCAGCAAAGCGCTCAAGCGCGCCGTGAGTTGCCCGAGGGCCAGGCCGTCACGGTGCCGCACCCGCCCCAGCATGGCTTCAAGCGCTACGGCTTTCTCCAGGTCATCCTTGGAAGACCCCGGCACCGCGTCATAGGAAACCACGGGCACCAGTTGCAATTCCCCTCGCCCCGCCTGGCCCAGGCTGGCAAAAGCTCCGAACAGTTGCTCCATGAACACGCGTTCGAAATTCTTGCGCTTGAGGCGCAGGTCGCGCATGGCTTCAAAGAAAATATGGTGATCGAGGTTGTTGCGTGCCTTGTCGGCCATTTCGAACAACGTGTCGTCAGCGTTATCGAACAGGTCCTGCAGACCTTGTTGAAGCTGTTGCGCGGCCTTGTCGCGCAGCTGCTGCAACACCACCGGCAGGCGGGCGAGCGGCGATGGCGTAGCGTGTGCCTTGTTGATTGGCACCACCTTTCCGTCATTGTGCATCCTGGCCTCCTGAAACGGCGGTATTGGGGTGGGGAAACATCGGGTACGGGCCCCGTCGGGAACCAGAAATAACCGCTTATCCTCAAGACGTCAAAGCTATGACGCCAATTGCAAGGCGCGAGATTATCTTGCAAATGAGGGGGGTTGCGCCAGCAAACTCTGCCATTACGCGGTAAATGAGTGGTGAGCCTGGGTTCGAACGCACACTGCCCCTATAATCGGGGCACTTTGTCTGTGGAGCCTGTTATGCCGAATCTCCGTCTTGCCGACCTCACCGCCGAAATCGAAGCCAACGTGCGCCGCGCACTGCTGGAAGACATCGGCAGCGGCGACATCACTGCGCAGTTGATCCCGGCCGAACGGCTGGCCACGGCCACCATCATTACCCGTGACGCGGCGGTTATCGCCGGTACAGCCTGGGTGGATGCGGTCTTCCGCCAACTGGACCCGCGGGTCGCCGTGCATTGGCAGGTGGCCGACGGTGAACGCGTCAGCCCCAACCAGGCGCTGTTCCACCTTGAAGGCCCGGCGCGCTCGCTGCTGAGCGGCGAACGTTGTGCACTGAATTTCCTGCAACTGCTGTCCGGCGTCGCCACACGCGCCCAATTCCTGGCGGATTTTGTCGCCAGCACCCAGGTCAAGCTGCTGGATACCCGCAAGACTTTGCCGGGCCTGCGTCTGGCGCAGAAGTACGCAGTCACCTGCGGGGGCTGCCACAACCACCGTATCGGTTTATATGACGCGTTCCTGATCAAGGAAAACCATATCGCAGCCTGCGGCGGCATTGCCCAGGCGATCACGGCCGCCCACAAGATCGCACCCGGCAAGCCGGTGGAAATCGAAGTGGAAAGCCTGGAGGAACTGCGCGAAGCCCTGGCGGCAGGCGCCGACATCATCATGCTCGATGAGTTGAGCCTGGACGATATGCGTGAAGCCGTGCGCCTGAACGGCGGCAAGGCCAAGCTGGAGGCCAGCGGCGGGATCAATGAAAGCACCCTGCTGCCGATTGCAGAGACCGGGGTGGACTACATCTCGATCGGCGCGATGACCAAGGATGTGAAGGCAGTGGACTTGTCGATGCGCCTCAGTATCTAGCACCTTCGAAATGCGAGTGTGGTGAGCGGGCTTGCCCCGCGCTGGGGTGCGTAGCAGCCCTAACGAGGCCGCCGCGTTTTGTCAGGTAGAACGGGGTGGCAGGTGTTGGGGCCGCTTCGCACCCCAGCGCGGGGCAAGCCCGCTCACTACAACGGCGTTTGAGTGACCAGGTCATTCATCTTGCAATGCTATGCACCTTAGTATCCAGCGCGTTCGAAGTGCATGTGTGGTGAGCGGGCTTGCCCCGCGCTGGGCTGCGTAGCAGCCCCAATAAGGCCGCCGCGTTTTGTCAGGCAGAACGGGGTGGCAGGTGTTGGGGCTGCTTCGCAGCCCAGCGCGGGGCAAGCCCGCTCACTACAACGGCGTTTGAATGACCAGGTCATTCATCTCGCAATACTATGCACCTTAGTATCCAGGGCGCTCGAAATGCGTGCGTGGTGAGCGGGCTTGCCCCGCGCTGGGGTGCGTAGCAGCCCCAAGAAGGCCGCCGCGTTTTGTCAGGTAGAACGGGGTGGTAGGTGTTGGGGCCGCTTCGCAGCCCAGCGCGGGGCAAGCCCGCTCACTACAACGGCGTTTAAACGACTAGGTCATTCATCTCGCAATACTCTTCCCACTCGACACCCAGCACCTCGGCCGCCTCTCTATGCAAGGCCAGCCGTGCCGATTCGAACTCTTCCGGTGTCGATGTGTACTTGAGGGTCAGCTCCCAGGGCTGGTAGCCCTGGCTTTCGGCCTCGTCCTCGAATGCCCACTGAATCTGGTCGCGCTGGTCATCGGCGCTCAGGTCCTTGATCTCTTCTTTAAGCTGCGGCGATTCCTCAAGGTATTTCTCGAGGGCTGCTTGATGCCGAACTTCCTGGGTCATTTCAGTCGTGGTCATGTCGTTCTCTTAGATCGAGGAATGGGGATGCATCTGGGTCATCAAGGTTGCGCAGATACAAAAGAGCGGGCGCAAATGCCGGCTCGTCTGGCCTTCAGAACCATTCTGGGATCATCTGAAAACATTGCCTTTGAAACGGTGGAACCTTTGTTGCCTTTTTGCCCGAGACAGGAATCGAACCTGCGACCTTCGCGTTACGAGTGCGCTGCTCTACCGACTGAGCTACACGGGCGGTGGGCTAAAGCTAGCACCGCATCGGAAGTCCGGCAACTTGCCGCCGTCAGCGAGCAATCACCCCTTGGGCCCAGAAGCGTGGCTGAAGGTAAGTGCCATGGGCGTCCAGGTACTGCTGCTGGGCTTGCTTGATGTGAGGTACGTCACGCACAGCGATCACGATCAACAGACCAACGGCCAACACGCTCAGTGTTTTCCATATACCCCAGGCGAATGACCGCTCGACACCGACAGCGGTTCGCCACACATGCAGCGCCATCAACCAGCCCACCACCAGCGCCAACCAGACTTGAGAGTTGGGCATCACCATCACACCGTCGACCATCGATTGCACCAACGCACCGATCAGCGCGGCAAACAGACACAGCCGCAGCAGGTCTGCACGTTCGGCGCACTGCGCACGCTCACGCAGTACCCCGAGCGTGGCCCACCCGCCTCGCCACGCCAAAACCGTAACGCACAGCGCCGATGGCGCCC
This sequence comes from Pseudomonas fluorescens group sp., assembly GCF_020093335.1. NCBI lineage: Bacteria > Pseudomonadati > Pseudomonadota > Gammaproteobacteria > Pseudomonadales > Pseudomonadaceae > Pseudomonas > Pseudomonas fluorescens group sp. The sequence goes on from NZ_JAIOKW010000014.1 coordinate 24,622, forward strand.
CCCATTCACTGGCCCACTGCAGGATGGCCTGGTGGGGGTGAGCGGCAATCTTGTTGGCAACATCGGCAAAATGCATCGGCCCGAACCCCAGCCATGGCCTCTCGACGAGCATGTGCCAGGCCTGCCACCAGATCGGGCCGCGCCCCGACAGCGAGGTGGTGAGGCGATCGCCGGCAGCATTGGCAATCTCGATCCCGAGGTAATCCGCCAACACCGCAAACACCAGCCAATACAGCAACAACCCGCCAAGCACTGCGGCGAGTTGCCAACCCAACCAGCGTCGGCCCCATGGCCCCAGCACTGCCAACACCCCACCCGCCGCGCCCATGCCGAGCCAGGTGCCACGCGTGCCGCCGCCGATCGCGATCATCCACCACACGCACAGCAACGCAAACACTGCAGCTTTGAGCGAGCGGGAGAGCGTGGGGATCAACAAGGGCAGCGCCAGCAGCGGCAGAGTGAACGTCTGGAATTGGCCGTAGAAGCGTTTGTTGGAAAAGCCCGACAGCAACAGGTCAGGATCCAGCGTCCGCTCGGCACCGGCGAACGCAAGCACGCCCGCATACACGTATTGAACCGACTTGATCAGGCACAGCAGCACCACCACCATGATCAAGACGCGATCCAAAGACTCGCCCCCGTGACGACGCAGCAAGGCAAACGCCACGGCAATCGCCCCGCAACTGACAAACAACGCCACTTCGGCAAACGCCCAGAGGGACTGATGGGCCAGCGCTGATGACACCAGGCCCAGCACGATAATGAGCGTCAGGCCCAGTGCGGTGGGCCGGTCCGTCAACCGTTCAACCCGGACGACCGACAGCCCGTACAGCACCGCGCAGAACCCGACGGCGATCTGCATCGCCCGTTGCAAATCATGCCCACTGAACGGTGCACAAATCCCGACAACCAGCAGACACACCACTGTGACCAGAAAAATACTGCCGCGCTGCTGTACGGATAACGACATCGGCCACCTCTTACGTCCATGTTGTCGGTTCAGCACTTATGCCCCGTCGGCGCCGCAGCCCTTGGCGACATATTTTGCGTCGGCGGTGGTGGTGCATTTCCAACCGGTGGTGGCATTGCGCGTCAGGCTGATGGTCTTGCCCAGCACCGGCGCTGGAGCGTCGAGTATTTCGCAGCTGATAGAGCCCGCACCCGTGCCTACATCGCCTGCCACGTCGATCTTGCAGTTGGCTGTCGGGCTGGTGCCGCCGATCAATGCGAGGGTCGGTACGGTGCCCTGGTTGAGGGTGTCTTCGTACCCGGGTTTCAACGCAGTGATTTCAGCCAGGCCTGCGGTGAACTTGGCCTTGGCCTGGTGGGTGGTGTACATGGGCAGGCCAATGGTGGCCAAAATGCCAATGATTGCCACGACGATCAACAGCTCGATCAGGGTAAAACCTTTTTGACGTATCACATTCACTCTCCAGGATAGAACTCATGACAAGGCGCGTCCTGCGCCCCGTATTTTGCAGCGGCGCCAGTGTACTCATCCGCAGGCGGTCAAGCGCCTGCAAGACGCACATTCTGACATTTTATCCTGCACTGCCAGCGTGTCCGAAGTCGTCACCTGACTACGCTATAAATCTTCGACGACCTCTGTGCGGAACCGTGACATGGACAACGCTGCAACGATCTACGCCTGGGAAGGCATCAACCGCAAAGGACGCAGGGTGTCCGGGCAAACCACGGGGCACAACCTTGCCCTGGTCAAGGCTCAGTTGCGCCGGCAAGGCATCAGCCCAGGGGCTGTGCACAAGAAATCCGCCTTGCTACCGAGCCTCGCGCCGTCGATCAAATCGGCGGACATCACCCTGCTAACTCGACAGCTGGCCACGCTGCTGAAGGCTGGAATCCCACTTCTACAAGCCTTCGACATTATCGGTGAAGGCTTCGAAAGCCGCCCTGTGCGCGAGCTGGTGCAGGGGTTGAAACAGGCAATCGCCGCCGGCACCAGCCTGGCCGAGGCGCTGCGCAAACAACCGCGCTATTTCGATGAGCTGTACTGCAACCTGGTGGCCGCCGGCGAACAGGCTGGCGCACTTGAAACGCTGCTGGAGCGCGTGGCGATCCACCGCGAAAAGAGCGAGCAGCTACGGGCCAGGATCAAAAAGGCCATGACCTATCCGATCGCAGTCCTGGTGGTCGCCAGCCTGGTCACCGGCGTGCTGCTGATACAGGTAGTGCCACAGTTCCAGAGTTTGTTCGCCGGGGTCGACGGCAAGCTGCCCGAGTTTACCTTGCAGGTCATCGCCCTCTCCGAGTTCACGCAAAAAGCCTGGTGGGTCGTGGCCCTGGGCATGCTTGCCGGAGGCTTGGGGTGGCGCCAAGCGTATCGCACCTTCCCTGATTTTCGTCTGCGGGTAGACGCCGGTTTGTTGAAAGCGCCCCTGGCAGGCAAACTGCTGAAAAAATCCGCAGTGGCCCGCTACGCCCGTACGCTTTCCACCACCTTCGCCGCCGGTGTTCCATTGGTGCAGGCGCTGGATTCAGTGGCCGGCGCCGCAGGGTCGGGGCCATTCAGACAGGCAATCGAGCACATGCGACATGATGTATCCACCGGTATGCAATTGAATCAATCCATGGCCGCCAGCGGCCTGTTTCCCGGCATGGCGATCCAGATGACGGCCATCGGCGAAGAGTCGGGCACGTTGGACCGCATGCTGGAAAAAGTCGCCAACCATTACGAGGCTGATGTGGACAACCTGGTCGATAACCTCACCAGCCTGATGGAACCGCTGATCATGGTGGTATTGGGGGGCATCGTCGGCGCGCTGGTGATCGCCATGTACCTGCCGGTCTTTCAGTTGGGGAGCGCGTTTTGAACCTGCTATTGGTTGAGCAGCCCTGGGCTTTTGTGGCGATGGCCGGGGTGCTGGGGCTGATCGTCGGCAGTTTTCTCAACGTGCTGGTGTGGCGCCTGCCGAAAATGCTCGAACGGGAATGGCGCGCCCAGGCCCACGAAGTGCTCGGCTTGCCCGCTGAGCCTGCCGGGCCGACCTACAACCTGATGCACCCCAACTCCTGCTGCCCGCACTGCAACCATCCGATACGCCCATGGGAAAATATCCCGTTGCTCAGTTACCTGTTTCTGCGCGGCCGCTGCGCCCATTGCCAAGGCCCGATCAGCGCCCGCTATCCACTCACTGAACTGGCGTGCGGGTTGATCTCGGCCTGGGTGGCCTGGCATTTCGGCTTTGGCTGGCAGGCGGGCGCGATGCTGGTGCTGAGTTGGGGCTTGTTGGCGATGAGCCTGATCGATGCCGACCATCAACTGTTGCCGGATGCGCTGGTGATGCCGCTGCTCTGGCTGGGACTGATCGTCAACGCGCTTGGCCTGCTGACGACGCTACCCGATGCCCTCTGGGGCGCGGTTATCGGGTACATGAGCCTGTGGAGCGTATTCTGGCTGTTCAAGCTGGCCACCGGCAAGGACGGCATGGGCCACGGCGACTTCAAGCTGCTGGCACTGCTCGGTGCCTGGGGTGGCTGGCAGATCCTGCCGATGACACTGCTGATATCGTCGCTGGTCGGGGTGTTCGTGGGCTTGATCCTGATGCGCCTGCGCAAGGCCCGGGCGTCGACACCGATGCCGTTTGGTCCGTATCTGGCAATTGCCGGCTGGATTGCATTGCTCTGGGGTGGTCAAATAACCGACTTCTATTTGCAGTCTGTCGGTTTCAGATGACCACTTCTGTTGCAACACCCTGGATTCTAGGCCTCACCGGCGGCATCGGCAGCGGTAAAAGCGCAGCGGCCCAGCACTTTATCGACCTGGGGATCGACCTGGTGGACGCCGACCACGCGGCGCGCTGGGTGGTCGAACCTGGCCGGCCGGCACTGGCGCGCATCGCCGAGCATTTTGGTGCCGGCGTGCTGCAGCCGGACGGCCAGTTGGACCGAGGGGCATTGCGCAAGCTGATCTTTGAAGTACCCGAAGAGCGCCGCTGGCTCGAAGCCTTGCTGCACCCGCTGATTGGCGATGAGATTCGTAGCCATCTGGCGCGCGCGAAGTCGCCTTACGCGATACTGGTGTCGCCGCTGCTGATCGAGTCCGGCCAGTACAGCATGACCCAGCGCATCCTGGTGATCGACGTGCCGCAATCGCTGCAGATTCAGCGTACCCTGCAGCGCGACGGCATCAGCGAACAACAGGTGCAGGCGATCCTCAAGGCGCAATCCAGCCGCGAAGACCGCTTGAACCATGCCGATGACGTGCTGGTCAACGACCAGGACCTTGCCTGGCTGCACAGCGAGGTCGAGCGACTGCACCACTTTTACCTTACTTTGCGTGGAGGCCGATCATGAGCCAACCCTTGACCGTCGACTGCCCAACCTGCGGCGCCCCCGTGGAATGGACAGCGGCCAACCTCAACCGGCCGTTCTGCTCGGACCGCTGCAAACTCATCGACCTGGGCGCCTGGGCCGCTGAGGAACATAAGATTCCGGTGGCCCCGGATGCCGAAGACGAGCTGTTTTCCGAAGACCTTCCGCCGCGTCACTAAGGGCGCATAAAGGCATATTCCTGCTGGTCGTCGAGGTTTTCTGCAAGGTATTGCAGCTCGTCGGCCAGGTCTTCAAAGCTGCGCACGCCCTTGCTCTGCTGCACCACCGCGCTGAGCATGGCGCGCAGGGTCAAGCCTGGGTCAAAACCGATTTCCAGCGCCGCATCCTGGCTTCTGCGCAACTCCTGCCGTGCCCACTCATACACACTCATGATCTGTGCTCCCGCCTTGCCTAGGAAAATTTCGCAGAGCATGGGCCTGCTCGGCCGGGCGGGATTTGATCTGGGTCAACGCTCTGAATCGCCGTCCTTCCAGGGTGCCGAGAGGTAGCGCGTGCGGTTGAAAGTCTCCAGCCATTCCGGGCAAAACACCACCAAGGCGCTGATGACCATGCCGTTGATGAAGGCTTCGGGAAAGATGATCAGCCACAGATAACCGACGAAATCCTCCAGCCATTCCGGCATGGCAAAACGGCCGTCGAGCCACAAAAGCCCCAACCCTAGTAGCAGGCACAGCAGCGCCGACAGCGCGGCCGCGAAAAAACCGGAACAGAAGATATACACAAAGGGATTGCGTGGCTGCGCACGCTCGACCAGCAGCGCGCAGGCTTCGGTGACCAGCACCGGCAGCACGATCAGCAGCAGGCCGTTGACGCCAAGTGCTGCAAGGTCCTGGCGCCCCAGCGCCATCAGACCCAACTGGGCGGCAAAGCCGCCGACGATGGCCAGGGGCCAATCCAGCAGCAGCGTCACGGCAGTCATGCCGATAAAGTGGTAGGACACCCCCGTATCAAAATCCCGCCGTACCAGCCACAGCATGAACAACGCGAACACGGTGCCGAACAGCAGATGCTGGCGCCGTCGGTCGGCAAACAGTTCGACCCAAGGTGAACGCAAGATGGCCCACGCCACCACAGGTGCGTACAACAGCCAGCCGATGCCCATTGTTGTCGGCGCCAACATGGCGGCACTGATCACGGCAGTACTCCCCCTGCGTCGGACATTAGTCGGATGATCAGTCTACACCGACGTTTCACAAGGGTACTTCCTGCGGTCATCATTTGGGCGCTAAGCTGCTAGCTATGGATGACTCTGATTACTTGCGCCTGCTCACCGTAGCGGCCGAACAAGCCAATGCGTTCTTGTCCAATGCCCGCAAATGGGAGCGTGAGCGTTGGGTCTGCCAGCGCCTGCTGCAAGGCTTGAACGTGCCCTACCGGGCCGAAGAATTCCACGCCGCCGGGCAAGAGCCCCCGGATGTGCTGTTTCGCGATGCCAGCTTCGAGGTGTTTTTCGTGCTGGACGAGGGCCGACGCTTGAATGACGAATGGCGCGACGAGTTGCTGCGCCGACGCAGCGCGTTCTCCCTGAGCCAGTTGGTGCGGCGCGAAGCCAAGCCGCGACGCATCCCGGCCCATGAGTTCTTACTGCGCCTGGCGCCAACGCTGCGCAAGAAGGCTCATAACTACAAAGAGCGCGGCATGGACCTGGGGGAGCTGGATATCGTCGCCTTCACCAGCCTCAAGCGCGAAGTGCTCGACCTCAATAGCCACTTCCCGCCACCGACGGAATACCTGCGCCAGGGCTGGCGCTCACTGTCGCTGGTGGGGCCGACTTTCGCACGGGTGTTGTTCGCCCATCCGGATGCGCCGGATTTCTTGCGCAACAACCTGGGCCGCAGCATAGTGTTCGACGTGGGTATCAGCCTCTGAGCCCCCGGACTGTAACGTGGCGCCCTTTTGCAACGTCTACCTGACGAGGCCTTTATGACCAGCCGCCTGAACCCCGATGACCAACAGCATGTCGAAGAGTACCTGCAACTCTCCCAGAACCAAGTCGAGCGTAAGCCTTTCCGGCCGTGGCTGCTCCTTGGTGTGGTGTTGGCAGTGGTGATCGGCCTCGGCTTGCTGAGTCGCCTTTTGAGTTACCTGACGCTATGAGCTGCCTGGCGCTCGCGGGGGTAACTGCTCCGATTTCTTTTAGCCTTGCGAGATATCCCCATGACCCATCGTATTATTATCGTCGGCGGCGGCGCCGGCGGCCTGGAGTTGGCTACCCGCCTGGGTAAGACTCTGGGCAAGCGCGGCACCGCCAGTATCACGCTGGTGGACGCCAACCTGACCCATATCTGGAAGCCCTTGCTGCACGAAGTGGCAGCCGGTTCGCTGAACTCTTCGGAAGACGAACTCAATTATGTCGCCCAGGCCAAATGGAACCACTTCGAGTTCCAACTGGGGCGCATGAGCGGGCTCGACCGCGAACAGAAGAAGATCCAGCTGGCCGCCACCCTCGACGAAGAAGGCCGTGAGCTGGTGCCCGCGCGGGTACTGGGCTATGACAGCCTGGTGATCGCAGTCGGCAGCACTACCAACGATTTCGGTACCGAAGGCGCAGCGCAACATTGCCTGTTCCTCGACACCCGCAAACAGGCCGAGCGCTTCCACCAGCAATTGCTCAACCACTACCTGCGCGCCCATGCCGGGCAGACGGATGTGGTGGAAAAGATCAGCGTCGCCATCGTCGGCGCAGGGGCTACGGGGGTCGAACTGGCCGCCGAACTGCATAACGCCGCCCATGAGCTGGCCGCCTACGGCCTGGACCGCATCAAACCGGAAAACATGCACATCACCCTGATCGAAGCCGGCCCGCGGGTACTGCCTGCGCTGCCGGAGCGGATCGGCGTGCCGGTGCATAAAACCCTGGAGAAGCTTGGGGTGACGGTGCTGACCAACTCCGCGGTCAGCGAAGTGACTGCCGATGCGCTGATCACCAGCAGCGGCCAGGTCATCCCTGCGAGCCTCAAGGTATGGGCGGCCGGTATTCGCGCGCCAGGTTTCCTCAAGGACATCGATGGCTTGGAAACCAACCGCATCAACCAATTGCAAGTGCTGCCGACGCTGCAAACTACCCGCGACGAAAACATCTTCGCCTTCGGTGATTGCGCCGCCTGCCCGCAAGCGGGCACCGACCGTAACGTGCCACCACGGGCCCAAGCAGCTCACCAGCAAGCTTCACTGTTGGCCAAGTCGCTGAAATTGCGCATCGAGGGCAAGGACCTGCCGTCGTACAAGTACACCGACTATGGGTCGCTGATCTCGCTGTCGCGGTTCTCGGCGGTGGGCAACTTGATGGGCAACCTCACCGGCAGCGTAATGCTGGAGGGCTGGTTGGCGCGGATGTTCTACGTGTCGCTGTACCGCATGCACCAGATGGCGCTGTATGGGGTCTTCCGCACAGCGATGCTGATGCTGGGCAGCAAGATTGGGCGCGGGACTGAACCACGTCTTAAATTGCACTGATAACTCGGTCTCGGATGGGACCTTGTAAAGGTGGGAGGGGGTTTGCCCCCTCCCACATTTGCTTTGCGGTGAGTTCAGGATTTACGCGCACAAAAAAAATCCCCGTATCTTTCGATACGAGGATTTTTAATATGGTCGGGGTAAGGGGATTCGAACTCCTGACATCCTGCTCCCAAAGCAGGCGCGCTACCGGACTGCGCTATACCCCGGTAAAAAAAAGGCGACCTCTCAGTCGCCTTCTTCGATCAGCGCTTTTGGCCTCTGATCTTAAGATTCGATTCCAGCGTTAACTGGTCTCAAAAATGGTGGGTCGTGTGGGATTCGAACCTACGACCAATTGGTTAAAAGCCAACTGCTCTACCAACTGAGCTAACGACCCAAATATGGTCGGGGTAAGGGGATTCGAACTCCTGACATCCTGCTCCCAAAGCAGGCGCGCTACCGGACTGCGCTATACCCCGGTTTGAAATTGGCTCCGTGACCAGGACTCGAACCTGGGACCCAATGATTAACAGTCATTTGCTCTACCGACTGAGCTATCACGGAACTACATATTTCAAAGTGTTACTTATTTCAAAGCATTTTTACTGCGGTGTAACCTTCTCTTCGACCTTTCCGTATCGCTACGTTCGTGTCTCTGAGGCGCGCTATTCTACAATCTTAAAAAACCCTGTCAACCCTTTAAATTGCTTTTAAGACAATGATTTGCGCTTGTTTCTGATTTCTTCTTGGGGAGAAGAAACCCGTGGGCTGACGTTGCTGCGGGGCGCACTTTACAAGCCTTTGCCTTACAGTTCAACGCCCTATCGAAAAAAAAGGCCTCGCAAAGCGAGGCCTTCTCTTATTACCCAGCAGTTGGGGCTCAGTGGAAGACGATTTCGTCGTTTTCCACCGTTGCCGTAACGCTGGTCCCTGGCATAAAGCTGCCCGACAGGATCAGCTGGGCCAACGGGTTCTCGATCCAGCGCTGGATCGCACGTTTCAACGGCCGTGCGCCATACACCGGGTCGTAACCCACCGCGATCAGCTTGTCCAACGCCTCCTGGCTCAGGTCCAGCGACAACTCGCGCTCGGTCAGACGCCCACGCAGACGACCCAGTTGGATCTCGGTGATGCCCGCAATCTGATCCCGTGCCAAAGGCTCAAAGATCACCACTTCATCGACCCGGTTAATGAATTCCGGGCGGAAGTGCGTGGTCAACGCATCCATCACCGCCGCACGCTGGGCTTCACGGTCGCCCACCAGTTCCTGGATCTGCGCCGAGCCCAGGTTGGAGGTCATCACGATCACCGTGTTGCGGAAGTCCACCGTACGCCCGTGGCTGTCGGTCAGGCGGCCATCCTCCAGCACTTGCAAGAGGATGTTGAACACATCCGGGTGCGCCTTCTCGACCTCATCCAGCAGGATCACCGAGTAAGGCTTACGCCGCACGGCTTCGGTCAGGTAACCGCCCTCCTCGTAGCCCACATAGCCTGGTGGAGCGCCAATCAGGCGAGCCACCGAGTGCTTCTCCATGAACTCAGACATGTCGATTCGCACCATGGCCTCTTCAGTATCAAAGAGGAACTCGGCCAAGGCCTTGCACAGCTCGGTCTTACCCACACCGGTCGGGCCGAGGAACATGAACGAGCCGCTCGGACGATTCGGGTCGGACAAGCCGGCCCGGGAGCGCCGCACCGCATTGGACACCGCCACCACGGCCTCTTCCTGACCGATGACACGCTGGTGCAACAGGCTTTCCATTTTCAGCAGCTTGTCGCGCTCGCCTTCGAGCATCTTCGACACCGGGATACCGGTCCACTTGGAGACGACTTCGGCAATTTCTTCCTCGGTCACCTTGCTGCGCAGCAATTGGTTCTCGCTTTTGCCGTGCTGGTCGACCATCTGCAGGCTGCGCTCCAGGTCCGGGATCACCCCGTACTGCAATTCGGCCATGCGGTTCAGGTCGCCTTTACGGCGGGCAGCTTCGAGTTCCTGCCGCGACTGCTCGATCTTTTGCTGGATCTGGGCAGAGCCCTGTACTTCGGCTTTTTCCGAGGTCCAGATTTCTTCCAGGTCCGAATACTCACGTTCCAGGCGGACGATTTCTTCCTGGAGTTTTTCCAGGCGTTTCTTCGCCGCGTCGTCTTCTTCTTTCTTCAGGGCCTGGGACTCAACTTTAAGTTGAATCAGGCGCCGGTCCAGACGGTCGAGCACTTCCGGCTTGGAGTCGATTTCCATGCGGATACGGCTGGCCGCTTCGTCGATCAAGTCGATGGCCTTGTCTGGCAACTGACGGTCAGTGATATAGCGATGGCTCAATTTGGCCGCCGCAATGATCGCGCCATCGGTGATCGCCACCTTGTGGTGGACCTCATAACGCTCTTTCAGGCCACGCAGGATGGCAATGGTGTCTTCTTCGCTCGGCTCTTCCACAAGCACTTTCTGGAAGCGACGCTCAAGGGCCGCGTCCTTTTCAATGTACTGGCGGTATTCGTTGAGCGTGGTCGCACCGACGCAGTGCAACTCACCGCGCGCCAAAGCGGGTTTGAGCATGTTGCCGGCGTCCATCGAGCCTTCGCCTTTACCGGCACCGACCATGGTGTGCAGTTCGTCGATAAACAGAATGATCTGCCCTTCCTGCTTCGACAGCTCATTGAGCAGGGATTTCAGGCGTTCTTCGAACTCGCCACGGAACTTGGCACCGGCGATCAACGACCCCATGTCCAGGGACAGCAGGCGCTTGCCTTTGAGGCCGTCCGGCACTTCACCGTTGATGATGCGCTGGGCCAGACCTTCGGCAATCGCGGTTTTACCCACGCCAGGCTCACCGATCAATACCGGGTTGTTCTTGGTACGACGTTGCAGCACTTGGATGGTGCGACGGATTTCATCGTCACGGCCGATCACCGGGTCAAGCTTGCCCTCTTCGGCGCGCTTGGTCAGGTCAACGGTGTATTTATCCAGGGCCTGGCGCGACTCCTCGTGGTTGGGGTCGTTCACCGCATCGCCGCCACGCAGGTTGTTGATGGCGTTTTCCAGGGCTTTCTTGCTCACGCCCTGACCCAGCAACAACTTGCCGAGCTTGCTGTTCTCGTCCATGGCGGCGAGCAGCACCAGTTCACTGGAAATGAACTGGTCACCTTTCTGCTGGGCCAGGCGGTCTGCCTGGTTAAGCAGGCGCGCCAGATCCTGCGACATATTCACGTCGCCAGTAGGATTTTGGATTTTCGGCAGTTGGTCGAGCTCTTTGCTCAACTCCTTGCGCAGGCTGTTGACGTCAAAGCCCACCTGCATCAGCAAGGGTTTGATAGAACCACCTTGCTGCTCCAGAAGCGCCTGCATCAAGTGCGCAGGCTCAATGGCCGGGTGGTCGAGGCCCACCGCCAAGGATTGAGAGTCAGACAGTGCCAACTGCAATTTGCTGGTTAAACGATCAATACGCATTAGTCACCTTCCTTTTGAGCAGGCCGGAGCTATAAAACATCCTGAATGAAGAAACCTGCCAGATACCCCTATAGATGGGGAGGATTCTGCAAGATTCAAGCGAGCGATGGTCGATATGGACCGGGCTTGACCCAGGTCAAGAGAGTCTAGCGTTCAAGCCAGATAAGCGAGGCAAAACGTCCGGTGCGGGGGCTGCGCCGGTAGGAAAAGAAGCGCGGGTCGGTCACCGTGCAGAACCCACCACCATAAACAGCTGTGACACCGCGCGCGGCGAGGCGCAAACGGGCGAGCTTATAGATGTCGGCCATGAACTTGCCGGGGTTGCGGCTGGGCACAAAGGCTTCGGCAGTGGCCGGCAGTTGCTGCATGAAGGCTTCACGCACTTCCGGGCCGACTTCAAAAGCTTGCGGACCAATCGCCGGGCCGAGCCAGACCAATACGTCATCAGGCTGGGCATCGAGGCTTTCGAACGCCGCTTCCAGGACGCCCGCCGCCAGCCCACGCCAACCGGCATGAGCAGCAGCCACACGGGTACCAGCACGGTTGCAGAACAACGCAGGCAGGCAATCGGCGGTCATGGAGGTGCAGGCGATGCCGGGGGTGCTGGTCCAACTGCCATCCGCTTCGGGGGTGCGCGACGGATCGGCCTCAACCACGGTGATTCCGTGGACTTGGCGCAACCAGGCAGGCTGTATGTCGAATACATCGGTCAGACGACGGCGATTTTCAAGGACGGCCTCCAGGCTGTCCTCGACATGATCGCCCAGGTTGAGGCTGTCGAACGGCGCCAGGCTGACGCCGCCCGCACGCGTAGTGACGCAGGCTTTGACCTGGGCCGGCGCGGGCCAGTCAGGTATCAGCCAGTCACTCACCCGACAAACGCCTCGCGATCCTGCTTGAGCAACGACAACAACCAGACCAGATCGTCCGGCAGAGGCGATTCCCAGCTCATCCGCTTACCGCTCGTCGGATGGTCCAGCTCCAGGAAGCGTGCGTGCAGTGCCTGGCGCGGGAAGGTTTTCAACGACTCGACCATAGTTGCGCTGGCCGCCGGTGGAATACGGAAGCGCCCGCCATAGGCCGGATCACCGACCAACGGGAAGTTGATATGCGCCATATGGACGCGAATCTGGTGGGTACGCCCGGTCTCCAGCTTGACCCGCACATGGGTGTGGGAGCGGAAACGCTCGAGCACACGGTAGTGGCTCACGGCCTGCTTGCCGCCCTCCATCACCGCCATACGCTGGCGCTGCTGGCCGTGACGACCGATTGGCGCGTTGATCTTGCCACCCGCCACCACCACGCCGATCACGATGCATTCATAGATCCGGCTGACGCTGCGGCTCTGCAATTGTGTGACCAACTGCGTCTGAGCCTGAATGGTCTTGGCCACCACCATCAAGCCGGTGGTGTCCTTGTCCAGACGGTGCACGATGCCGCAGCGCGGGACGTTGATGATGTCCGGCACATGGTGCAACAGGGCATTGAGCAAGGTGCCATCAGCGTGCCCGGCCGCCGGGTGAACCACCAGGCCTGCGGGTTTGTTGATGACCAGGATGTCGTCGTCTTCATAGACGATATCCAGCTCGATGTCTTGGGCGACCCATTCTCCCTGGGCTTCCTGCTCGGCAGTCAGCTCAAGAATCGCACCGCCATGGACTATGTCTCGCGGGCGGATAACCGCTCCATCCACAGTCAGGCGGCCGTCTTTGATCCAGGCGGAAAGGCGCGAGCGCGAGTGCTCAGCGAATAATTGTGCGGCGACTTGATCGAGGCGTTGGCCGCCCAATTCGGACGGCACCTCTGCGCGAAGTTCAATTTTATCGGACATGCTCAGACTAGGCGTGGCGTAGCCTTTGGTTTCGGCTGCGCGCTTGTGGTTAAATACGGCGTCTTTTGCCCCGAGGCTTTCAACGGGGCGCTCATCATAACAGGACGGCCCCGCCCAAGACAGCGGCCGTCATAGGGACGCAAGCCGCCATGCAAGTGAAACACCTGCTGCTGATCGCCATCCTCGCCATGACTGCTGCTTGCTCGTCAACAAAGGACGTCGTCGACGAAAACCTGAGCGAAGTCGAGTTGTACCAACTGGCTCAGAAAGACCTGGACAACAATAGCTACACCAGCGCCACAGCGAAGCTGAAGGCACTGGAGTCGCGCTATCCGTTCGGGCGTTATGCCGACCAGGCCCAGCTCGAACTGATCTACGCCAACTACAAGAACGCCGAGCCGGAAGCCGCCAAGTCCGCCGCCGAGCGTTTCATCCGCCTGCATCCGCAGCACCCGAACGTCGACTACGCCTACTACATGAAGGGCCTGACTTCGTTCGACCAGGACGTCGGCCTGCTGGCGCGCTTCCTGCCGCTGGACATGACCAAGCGTGACCCGGGCGCTGCCCGCGACTCCTACAACGAGTTCGCCCAGCTGACCAGCCGCTACCCCAACAGCCGCTACGCGCCGGACGCCAAGCAGCGCATGATCTACCTGCGCAACCTGCTGGCGTCCTACGAGATCCACGTGGCCCACTACTACCTGACGCGTCAGGCCTACGTAGCAGCCGCCAACCGTGGCCGTTATGTTGTCGAAAACTTCCAGGAAACCCCTTCCGTGGGTGATGGCCTGGCCGTGATGACCGAGGCTTACCAGCGTCTGCACCTGGACGAGCTGGCCAGCACCAGCCTGGAAACCCTCAAGCTCAACTACCCGGACCACCCAAGCCTGAAAGACGGCCAGTTCGTGCCTCAGGTTGCTGAAGCCGACAACCGTTCGTGGCTGAGCAAGTACACCCTGGGCCTGATCGAGTCCCGTCCACCGCTGCCGCCGGGCGAAACCCGCGCCAACCAGGACGTGATCAAGCAGTTCCAGGACGCCAAGGAAGCCATTCCTTCGGAGCTCAAGCCCCACGACGAGAACGGCGACGTAATCGAAGAGGAAGAGCCACAAGCCCAGGGCAACAACCAGGATCGCTCGTGGTTCAGCTACATGACCTTCGGTGTGTTCGACTGATTGCACCCTGCGTCATCAAAAGGAGCCTTTCGAGGCTCCTTTTTTGTGGGCGGTATTATTGCGCTGTGCGCCTGACACGTCCTTGGCTAAACTGGCGCATTCCTCGTCGAGAAACTGCCCATCATGCTTCGTTTATTGTTCTGGATTGCCGTCATTGCCGCCGCAGTATGGTTCTGGCGCAAATTCAAAAGCCCGGCCGCTAGACAGCAACGCGCCAGTGAACCCGGCGCTGCCCTGATGGTGCGCTGCGCCCACTGCGGCGTGCACTTGCCGCAGGATCGCGCCTTGAGCTCACGCCAGGAGTGGTATTGCACCCAGGCGCACCTGGAGCAAGGGCCGAAGTCTATCCAGCGTTGATCCGACCTTCGGGTGCATAAGGCGCCGGGTCGATGATCGGCGCACGCATCAGCAGCAAATCGGCAAACAACTGGCAGGACGCCGGCGCGAGCACCAGGCCGTTGCGGTAATGCCCGCAGTTGAGCCACAACCCCTTGAAGCCCGGCACCGGGCCGATGTAAGGAATGCCCTCCGGCGAACCGGGGCGCAATCCGGCCCAATGCCCGACGACTTCGGCGTCCGCCAGCGCGGGAATCAACTCCACCGCTGACGCCTTGAGGCTTTCAAGCGCCTTGTCGGTGGGCGTCTTATCGAAACCTTCGTGCTCCAGAGTACTGCCGATCAGGATATGCCCGTCACGCCGAGGGATTGCATAACGCCCCTTGGCCAGCACCATGCTCGACAAGAAATCCGAGGCGCATTTGTACAGAATCATCTGGCCTTTAACTGGCTCCACCGGAAGCGACAAACCCAGGGTGCCAAGCAACTCACCGCTCCAGGCTCCCGCCGCCAGTACCACCTGGTCGCCAAGAACCGGGCCCTGCGCCGTGTTCACACCCACCACGCTACCGGCGTCCACGACAAACCCGGTCACTTCGCACTGCTCATGAAGGGTCACGCCGGGTAACGCCAGCAGCGCTGCCTTGAGGGATTTGACCAAGCGCGGGTTGCGCACATTGGCGACGTTGGCCATATAGATCGCCTGGGAATACCCGCCACCCAGCACCGGAACGGCGTCATGGGCGGCCGAGATGTCCACTTTACTCAGTGGACGGCCTTCCCGTGCCGCCCAGGCCAGGGCTTCGGCTTCGTCGTCCAGGTCCAGCCAGTACAGCCCTGTGGTGTGCACCTCTGGGTCGACACCCGTCGCAGCAAACAAGTGCTCCGCCAGCTGTGGATAAAAATCCTGTGACCAATGGGCCAGCGCCGTGACCGCCGGGCTATAGCGCCACGGATACAAGGGCGAGACGATGCCACCACCGGCCCAGGATGACTCCTGCCCCAATCCCGCGCGCTCCAGCAGCACAACCGCCTGCCCTTGGGTGGCCAGGTTGAACGCCGTCAACAAGCCGATGACTCCGCCACCGACAATCACCACTTGCTGTTGCTTAGCCATCATTTGATCCAGCCGATAAATAGGAACAAGCGCGCCCGGCGCCCAATCATCCAGAACCCTCATCATTGCCCCCAGCACAGCTTGCGGGACATGTCAGGTGCCGCGCCCGGATTCGTCCGCGCGCCCGTGCCGGTCAGACCGTAGTCGCCGCAAGGGTCACCGGCCATCACCGAATCGACGACCGGCGTGGCCAGCAGCTGAAAATCCTGGGGGTTCAATGCAGCGGTGATTCTATAGCGATCATTGCCCCCACTGACGCTGCTTGCGTCAATAAAAGTGCCGTTCCTCGCATAAAATCGCTCCAGGTAGTGAGCCTGCTCGGTCAATAGAGCGACGATCTCAGCGCGATACACCTTTTTGAGATGGCCGGTATACCCAGGGTAAGCAATCCCGGCCACGACCGCGGTGATCGCCACGGCGATGAGTAGCTCGATCAGGGTAAAGCCTTGGCTGTCCATGCCCATTCCAATTGCTCCTTATGTGCGTCTATTGAAGTTGTCGCCATGCCACTCGCCGAAAACGCGAATTGCCCTCCTGTTCTGTCCGCGCGTAGACGCTCTCCAATACTGTGCGCAATTGGCCGCTTAGCCCGACTGCCGTCACTCGATACACCGCCGCCGGCGTTTGCGGTGGCAGGTGCGCCAGCCCTACAGCCGGCCCCAGGAATTGAATGCCGTACAGACCGCCTGTCAGCGCAACCCAGGTGACGCCCGAACCAGAGTCCACTCCGGGCGCAAGCACCGAAAAGGCCGCCTGCGGTGGCGCACAGGTGACAATCGACCGGCACAAGGGCAGTGTCGAAAATGACTGTTGTATCGCTGACTCTCCGCGCCTCAAGCCAGTCTCGGCACTTTGCAGCGACTGATTACGGTGCCAGAGGCTGCCCGTGATCTTTTGCTGAATGACCGCGCCCTGCATCGATGACAAACCGATCATCGACAACAGCAACAGGAACACCAGGCTGATCAGCAGCACCATGCCGGCCTGGCGGAAACGAATCGCCTTTGTGAGCACCATGGCCGCCCTACTTCACACGGTTACGCAGCGCCGCCACGACGCTGTAGGTTTGATCTTTGACCCGGCCGCCCGGGTCTTGCAGGGTCATCAGGATGCGGACACTGCGTATCAGCGACGCGTCGGCCGGCCTGGCGTCGTAGCGCTCCACCTCCATCGAGGTGGGCTTGGCGGCCACGCCAAAACTGAGATCGAACGCCTGCACGTTATCCACCAGTACCGCCTTGGCGGGCGAGGCAGGCGTGCTGACCTTCAATTGGCCCGCTTCGAAGGTGTAGGTCAGCTGACGCAGTGCAAAACGGATCTGTCCGGGGGCAGGCGCGGGGGCGTTTCCGGTATAGGCCTGGGCGGTCCCGGTGCAATCGGACAACACCGTCCAGTCCGGCTTACCATTGCCATCGCCGACATCCGTGGTCACCAGCGTCAGCGATTGTGAATCCCCCCCGACACTCCAGCTGACCGGCCGATCAAAAGCCGGTGGAGCATTCTCGATAAACCCGGTGGCCAAACAGCCAAACATGCCCGCCTGACGGATATCCTGGAGCAACTTACCCAGCACAAACCGCGCATCATCCTGCAGCAACAGAGCGGCCTGCTGGCTGGCTTGGGTGGTGCTGGAGTTGATCGCCACCTGGCTGACACCGAGGACCAGCACCAACCCCAAGGCCAGAGCCAGCAGCAACTCCACCAGGCTGAAACCTCGAGCTCGCCGCCTCACTGCGCCACCGCCGGCTCATCGCCTATGCGGCTGGTCAGGGTGAAGGTTTCCCGGGCACCCGGCCTGTTTGTGCCTCGACTGTCGTCCCAGCTGATACTGACGACCACCTCACGCCCACTGACCGACACCGAGCCTTTGGCGCTCTCCCCGGCAAATCCGAGAATATTGGCCTCGAAATCGTGCAGGTCCAGGTCGCGCACGTTGGCGGTAGCGGTATTGGCCAGCGCACGCTCAGCTCGACCCCACGTGTAATCGGCGGCGGCATTGGCGCGGATTCGGTCGAGCATGTCGTAGGCAATGAAACTGGCCTGGCTGGTCATTCTGGAACTGTCCGTGTATTTGAGCGCATTGAGCTGGATCACCGCCGCGCCCAGCAGGCCGATGGCCAGAATCAGTACCGAGACCAGCACCTCGATCAGCGTCATGCCGGTTTGTTGCCGGGTTAAGGCGTGGGGCAAACAGGTGTTCGTGCAGACAAGCATTACCGTCGTCATCCGTGTCGAGGTCCGAAAAAGAGCAGGTGAAACCTGCTGTGCGGCCCAAGACTAGCGCCGGTTTTTCGCCTGCGCTGCTCCAGGAACAAAGGGAAATACTTTGGACGTAAAGGCCATCATTCAACGCTATCGCTTGAGCGCTATACCTAGGGCTGCACCCACATCCACGGAGGGATGACACATGCAGCAACGAGGCTTCACCCTGATCGAACTGCTGCTCGGACTGATCGTGAGTGGCATCCTGGCCAACCTGGCAGTGCCGAGCTTCAAGAGCCTGTTGGAATCACAGCAGCGATACAGTGCGGCGCAATCCTTGGCCGGCGGGCTACGCTACGCACGCGCCGAGGCCGTCGCACGCAACCGCCCGGTGGTCATTCACGCATTGGAAGATGATTGGAGCCTGGGTTGGCGGGTAATCGTGGATGTCAGCGGACGCGGCCACTTGGACGATGACAACCCGGTGCTGCTGGAGCGCCAAGACAGTGGGCGGGGTCCGATCGTGGGCAATGGACCGCTCAAGAGCCAGGTTCGCTTCAGCGGCCTGGGCGAGCCGATATTTTCAGGCGGCGGATTCCGTGCCGGCACTGTGCATGTGTGCGCCAAGGAGCAGGCGCAGAGCCTGCATCAGATCGTGCTGGCGCCCAGCGGACGGATCAGCCTGCGCAGCGACAGTGCCGAGCAGGCGCTGTGCCGGAATCAATCCGGCAGCCGGGCACTCAGAGCAATGAGCGAACCCGCAGTTCCTTGGGCATGGAGAACGTGATGTTCTCCTCGCGGCCGGCCAGTTCATCAGCACCGGTCGCCCCCCAGGCGTGCAATTGCTGGATAACACCGCGCACCAGCACTTCGGGGGCCGAAGCGCCTGCCGTGATGCCGATACGCTCGACCCCATCGAACCAGCTGCGTTGCATGTCTTCAGCGCCGTCGATCAGGTACGCAGGCGTTGCCATGCGCTCAGCCAACTCACGCAGGCGGTTGGAGTTGGAGCTGTTGGGGCTGCCGACAACCAGGACCACATCGCATTCATCGGCCAGTTGCTTGACCGCGTCCTGTCGGTTCTGGGTGGCGTAGCAAATATCGTCCTTGCGCGGCCCGCCGATGGCCGGGAAGCGACTGCGCAGCGCGTCGATCACGCGGCTGGTGTCGTCCATGGACAGGGTGGTCTGGGTCACGAATGCCAGGCGCTCGGGGTTCTGCACCTGCAGGTTGGCGACGTCTTTTTCGTCTTCCACCAAGTAAATGGCGCCGCCATTGCTGGCGTCGTACTGGCCCATGGTGCCTTCGACTTCCGGGTGGCCGGCGTGGCCGATCAGGATGCACTCGCGACCGTCACGGCTGTAGCGTGCGACCTCGATATGGACCTTGGTGACCAGTGGGCAGGTGGCATCGAAGACTTTCAGGCCACGGCCTGCCGCTTCGGTACGCACTGCCTGGGACACACCGTGGGCGCTGAAAATGACGATAACGTCATCCGGCACCTGGTCCAGCTCTTCGACAAAGATGGCGCCGCGGGCGCGCAGGTCTTCGACCACGAATTTATTGTGGACGACTTCATGGCGCACATAAATCGGCGGCCCGAAGACTTCCAGGGCGCGGTTGACGATTTCAATCGCCCGGTCCACGCCAGCGCAGAAGCCACGGGGGTTGGCGAGTTTGATTTGCATGCTGTGCCTCGTGTCTTGCAGCCGTTTTGGGTCAGGCGTGACGCTAACCCAACTGACAATGAAGATCAAAGGTGGGAGGGGGCTTACCCCCGATGGCGGTGGGTCAGTCACAGATGCACTGACTGACACCCAGCTATCGGGGGGCAAGCCCCCTCCCACATTTTCTGAACTGCGTCGTTGATCAGATCGCTTTAACGTCGATGATTTCAACGTCGAACGTCAAGGTTTTACCGGCCAACGGGTGGTTGAAGTCGATGGTCACTTGCGCGTCATCGAAGGTTTTCACCACACCGGGCAGCTCGGTATTCGCCGCATCGTTGAAGATCACCAGCAGGCCTTCCGACAAGTCCATGTCCTGGAACTGCGAACGCGGGATGATCTGCACGTTTTGCGGGTTGGGCTGGCCAAAGGCGTTTTCCGGCAGGATCTGCAAGGTGCGCTTGTCGCCCGCCTTGAAGCCGAACAGGGCCGCTTCGAAACCCGGCAGCAGGTTGCCATCACCGACCTTGAAGGTCGCCGGGGCTTTGTCGAACGTGCTGTCGACCGTGTCGCCATTCTCAAGGCGCAATGCAAAATGCAAAGTGACTTCCGTGTTCTGGCCGATACGTTGCTCAGCCAATACCTGATCAGTCATTGACGGTCTCTCCGGTTTTCTTGCTTTTGAACATATCCAACGCCAGCATGATTGCACCGACGGTGATGGCGCTGTCGGCAAAGTTGAACGCCGGGAAGTAATGGCGGTTCTGCCAATGCACCAGAATGAAGTCGATCACATGGCCCAAGGCAATGCGGTCGTACAGGTTGCCCAGCGCGCCGCCGAGCACCAGTGCCAGGGCAACGGCCAGCCAAGTGTCATCGCGACCAAGGCGCTTGAGCCATACCACCAGCACCGCACTGACCACCAAGGCAATCACAGCGAACAACCAGCGCTGCCAGCCACCGCCGTCAGCCAAAAAGCTGAAAGCGGCGCCGGTGTTGTAGGCCAGGGTCCAGCTGAAGTAATCCGGGATCACCACGATTTGCTGGAACATCTCCAGGGAACCCTCGAAATGAGCCTTGCTGACCTGGTCGATGACCAGGACCAGCACGCTCAGTACGAGCAGGCCCAAACGTCCGAAACGGCTGGAAGCGTTAGGCATAGTGACGAACCTCACCAGCACCCGAGATGTTGTCGACACAACGACCACAGATTTCCGGATGCTCAGGGTTCACGCCGACATCTTCGCGGCAGTGCCAGCAACGGGCGCACTTAGGGAAGGCCGACTTGACCACTTTGAGCTTGAGGCCCGGCACTTCGGTCGCCACCGCATCCGCCGGGGCCTGGGCAAAGGGTGCCAGGCTCGCGGTGGAGGTGATCAGCACGAAGCGCAGCTCGTTGCTCAGCTTGGCCAGGTCGGCGGTCAGGCCTGCCTCGGCGAACAGGGTGACTTCGGCTTGCAGGTTGCCACCGACGGCCTTGGCCGCACGCTGTACTTCCAGCTCCTTGTTCACCGCGACTTTGACAGCCATCACGCCTTCCCAGTACTCGCGGCCCAGCTCGAAGTCGGCCGGCAGTTCGGTCAGGCCTTCGTACCAGGTGTTGAGCATCACCGACTCGTTACGCTCGCCCGGCAGGTATTCCCACAGTTCGTCGGCGGTGAAGGCCAGGATCGGCGCGATCCAGCGCACCAGCGCTTCGGAGATGTGGTACAGCGCGGTCTGCGCCGAACGGCGCGCCTTGCTGTTGGCGCCGGTGGTGTACTGGCGGTCCTTGATGATGTCGAGGTAGAAGCCACCCAGCTCCTGCACGCAGAAGTTGTGGATCTTCGAGTACACGTTCCAGAAACGGTATTCGCCGTAGTTTTCCTGCAACTCACGCTGCAGCAACAGGGTACGGTCCACGGCCCAACGGTCCAGGGCGAGCATGTCCTCGGCCGGCAGGATGTCGGTGGCCGGGTTGAAACCGGTCAGGTTCGACAGCAGGAAGCGTGCGGTATTACGGATACGACGGTAGGCATCGGCGCTACGAGCCAGGATCTGGTCGGACACGGCGATTTCGCCCGAGTAATCGGTCGAGGCGACCCACAGACGCATGATGTCGGCGCCCAGGGTGTCGTTGATCTTTTTCGGCTCGATCACGTTCTTCAGCGACTTGGACATCTTGCGGCCCGTCTCGTCGACGGTGAAGCCGTGGGTCAGCAGTTCGCGGTACGGCGCGTGGTTGTCGATGGCGCAACCGGTCAGCAGCGACGAGTGGAACCAGCCACGGTGTTGGTCGGAGCCTTCCAGGTACAGGTCGGCACGCGGGCCGGTTTCGTGACCCATCGGGTGCGAGCCGCGCAGCACGTGCCAATGAGTGGTACCCGAGTCGAACCATACGTCGAGGGTGTCGCTGATCTTGTCGTACTGCGGCGCTTCATCGCCCAGCAGCTCGGCAGCGTCCATTTTGAACCAGGCTTCGATACCTTCCAGTTCAACGCGCTGGGCCACTTCTTCCATCAGCTCAACGGTACGTGGATGCAACTCGCCGCTTTCCTTGTTCAGGAAGAACGGGATCGGCACGCCCCAGTTACGCTGGCGGGAGATGCACCAGTCCGGACGGTTGGCGATCATCGAGTGCAGGCGCGCCTGGCCCCAGGCCGGGACGAACTGGGTGTCTTCGATGGCCTTGAGCGAGCGTACACGCAGGGTGTCGCCACTGGTCGGTTCTTTGTCCATGCCGATAAACCACTGCGCGGTGGCGCGATAGATCAGCGGGGTCTTGTGACGCCAGCAGTGCATGTAGCTGTGCTTGATGGTTTCGGTGTGCAACAGCGAACCGACTTCCGACAACTTGTCGATGATCGAATCATTGGCCTTGAAGATGAATTGGCCACCGAAGAACTCCAGCGACGGTGCGTACACACCATTGCTCTGCACCGGGTTCAGGATGTCATCGTTGACCATGCCGTAGGCTTTGCAGGTCACGAAGTCGTCCACGCCATAAGCTGGCGCGGAGTGAACGATACCGGTGCCGGCGCCCAGTTCAACGTAGTCCGCCAGGTACACCGGCGACAGACGGTCATAGAACGGGTGACGGAAGTTGATCAGTTCCAGCGCGGAGCCGGTGGTGGTCGCAATCACCGAACCTTGCAATTCATAGCGAGCCAGGCAGGCCTCGACCATTTCCTCGGCCAGCACCAGCAGGCGATCACCGACGTCCACCAGGGCGTAGGTGAATTCCGGGTGCACGTTCAGCGCTTGGTTGGCCGGGATGGTCCACGGGGTGGTGGTCCAGATCACGATGGCCGCCGGCTTGCTCAGGCTTGCCAGGCCAAAGGCCTCGGCCAGCTTGGCGTCGTCGGCAACCGGGAAGGCCACGTCAATGGTCGAGGACTTCTTGTCTTCGTACTCGACTTCCGCTTCGGCCAGGGCCGAACCGCAGTCAAAGCACCAGTTCACGGGCTTTAGGCCCTTGAACACAAAACCGCCTTTGACGATTTCGGCCAAGGCACGGATTTCACCGGCCTCGTTCTTGAAGTTCATGGTCTTGTAGGGGTTATCCCACTCGCCCAGCACGCCGAGGCGGATGAATTCAGACTTCTGCCCTTCGATCTGCTCGGTGGCGTAGGCGCGGCACAGCTCGCGGGTTTTATCCGCGCCCAGGTTCTTGCCGTAGGTCACTTCGACTTTGTGTTCGATCGGCAGGCCGTGGCAGTCCCAACCCGGAACATACGGCGCGTCGAAGCCCGACAGGGTCTTCGAGCGCAGGATCATGTCCTTGAGAATCTTGTTCAGCGCATGACCGATGTGAATCGTGCCGTTGGCATAAGGAGGGCCGTCGTGCAGGACGAATTTCGGACGATCCTTGCCAATCTCGCGCAACTTTCCGTACAGGCCAATACTGTCCCAGCGCTGCAGGATCTGCGGTTCGCGCTGTGGCAGGCCGGCCTTCATTGGGAAGGCGGTGTCCGGAAGGTTTAGCGTGGCTTTATAGTCGGTCATTTAAGGCTCTTCGGTTAGCGATGGGCGCTAGGTGCGGCTAGTGCACGGGCGGCGGCGACATCCGCATTGATCGCCGTTTTCAACGCCTCAAGGGAGGCGAAACGCTGCTCTTCACGCAGCTTCTGGTGGAAAACCACCGTCAAACGCCGGTCATACAGATCACCGGCAAAATCCAACAGATGCACTTCCAGGTGGGCCTTGCCATCACCTGCAACCGTGGGCCTGACGCCTATATTGGCGACTCCCGGCCACGATTGGCCGTCGATGTCGACGCTCACCAGGTAAACCCCGGTCAGCGGCACACGGCGGCGCTTGAGTTGCACGTTGGCGGTTGGCGTGCCCAATTGGCGCGCCAGCTTCTGGCCGTGCAGGACCCGTCCGGCAATGCGGAACGGGCGGCCGAGCAACCGCTCGGCCAAGGCGAAGTCGGCAGCGGCCAGGGCGTTACGCACCTGGGTACTGCTCACGCGCAGGCCGTCCAGTTCGACGGTTTGCGCGGCTTCGACGGTAAACCCCTGGTTGACGCCGGCATGCTGCAGGAAATCGAAATCCCCGACGCGGTCGCAACCAAAGCGGAAGTCGTCACCGACCTCCAAATGCTGTACACCCAGGCCATCGACGAGGATGCGGTCGACGAACTCGGCAGCGCTCAGGCTTTGCAAACGCTGGTTAAAAGCCAGGCAGAGAACGCGGTCTACACCCTCTTCAGCCAGCAGTTGCAGCTTGTCTCTGAGACGTGCGAGCCGGGCCGGCGCTGTCTCGGGCGTGAAGTATTCCCGCGGCTGCGGTTCGAAAATCACCACGCAGCTGGGCACGCCCAACTCGACCGCACGCTCGCGCAGCCTGGCCAGGATAGCCTGGTGGCCACGGTGAACACCGTCAAAGTTGCCAATAGTGGCGACGCAGCCCCGATGCTCGGGGCGCAGGTTGTGGAGACCTCGAACCAGCTGCATAACGCGCTTCTTGCTCATAAAGTGGTCGATTATAACCACACCCGGCCTCGGACGACAGGCAACAGCACAGGCCAAATGGATCGAATCGATAAAACAACGGTTTTATCGCGGCAAACTCTCTAGCTCAGTGACTTGCGATTGAAATCGCGCAGGCGGAAGCCTTGCAGCAGCAACATCCCGAAGTACACCACCACACCGGCGACTACCAGCACGCCAAGGCGCAGGAAGCGCTCCAGCATATGGCCTTCGTCCCAGGCGGGCATGAAATGCATCAGGCCAAGCAACACTGCCGACATCGCGCCCACCGCCACCAACAGCTTGAGGGCGAACATCCCCCAGCCTGGCTGAGGCTGGAACATTTGCTGTTTGCGCAGTTGGTAGAACAACAGCCCGGCGTTGATGCACGCACCGGCACTGATGGCCAGGGCCAGGCCGGCGTGGGCCAAAGGCCCGATAAACACCAAGTTGAGCAGTTGCGTGACGATCAGCGTGAAAATCGCGATTTTGACCGGCGTACGGATGTTTTGCTGGGCATAGAAGCCGGGGGCCAGCACTTTGATCACGATAATGCCGAGCAGACCGACGGAATAAGCGACCAGCGCGTGCTGCGTCATCAAGGCGTCATGGGCATCGAATTGGCCGTATTGGAACAGCGACACGGTCAACGGCTCGGCTAGGATCCCAAGCGCCAGCGCACACGGCAGCACCAGTACAAAACATAGGCGCAGGCCCCAATCGAGGATGCGTGAGTATTCCTGACGGTCTTTGCTGGCATAGGTGCGCGCCAGGGTCGGCAGCAGGATCGTGCCCAGTGCCACGCCAAGCACGCCGGACGGCAACTCCATCAGGCGGTCGGCGTAGTACATCCATGACACCGAGCCTGACACCAGCAGCGAAGCGAACGCCGTGTTAATGATCAGCGAAATCTGGCTGACCGACACGCCGAGGATCGCCGGCAGCATATTGCGCATGACACGCCACACGCCGGTGTCCTTGAGATTCAGGCGCGGCAGTACAAGCATGCCGATCTTTTTTAGATGTGGCAGTTGGTAGAGCAATTGCGCCAGGCCGCCAGCCAGCACGGCCCAGCCCAGCGCCATTACCGGCGGATCGAAATACGGCGTAAGGAACAGCGCGAAGATGATCATGCTGACGTTAAGCAGCGTCGGCACAAACGCCGGCACCGAGAAACGGTTCCAGGTATTGAGGATCGCCCCGGCCAGGGATGACAGGGAGATCAGCAATATATAAGGAAAGGTCACGCGCAACAGATCAGTGGTCAGTGCGAATTTTTCCGGCGTATTGGCAAAACCGGGGGCCGTGGCCCAGATCACCCAGGGCGCGGCGAGCATGCCGAGGACGGTCACCAGCATCAGCACCAGGGTCAGCAGGCCCGAGACGTAGGCAATAAACGTGCGGGTCGCCTCCTCGCCCTGCTGGGTCTTGTATTCGGCCAGGATCGGCACGAATGCCTGGGAAAACGCGCCTTCGGCGAAGATCCGCCGCAGCAGGTTGGGCAATTTAAATGCAATAAAGAAGGCATCCGTGGCCATGCTGGCGCCAAAAATGCGCGCCAGCAGGGTGTCACGCACAAACCCCAAAACCCGGGAGATCATCGTGATAGAGCTGACGGCAGCCAACGATTTGAGCAGATTCATTGAAAGAGTTTGCGCCTATAGATAAAGAGCAGGCGAACTAAGCGCCTACTTATGCGATACTGCGCGCCTGCAACAGCACAGAGCCAAAGCTCGCGAGTTTACAGGTCAAGCGCCGGAAATAAATCACCCGCCTCTTCAGATCGACCACTCAGCAGTTCGCATCAGCCGCTCTTGACAACCCATCAAGTCATCGGCATGATTCGCGGCCTATTTTGTTTGCTATTTCCTAAAAAGTCTTTCGAGGAGCTCGACGGTGGCCAACACACCTTCCGCCAAAAAACGTGCAAAACAGGCTGAGAAGCGTCGCAGCCACAACGCCAGCCTGCGTTCCATGGTTCGTACCTACATCAAGAATGTAGTTAAAGCCATCGACACCAAAGACGCTGAAAAAGCCCAAGCTGCTTACGTTCTGGCAGTGCCGGTTATCGACCGTATGGCCGATAAAGGCATCATCCACAAGAACAAGGCCGCTCGCCATAAGAGCCGCCTGAATGGCCACATCAAGGCTCTGAGCGTTCCTGCTGCAGCCTAAGTGGTAACAACTGCCGCGCAGCCCAGGTTGTGCAACAGTTAAGAAATGCCCCGTACCGAAAGGTCCGGGGCATTTTTGTTTGTGCCTGAAAATACCCCCCTTCCTGGATCGGCGGCTTTTTTGTGGTGAGCGGGCTTGCCCCGCGCTGGGCTGCGCAGCAGTCCCAATACATTCAACGCGTTCCTCCAGACAGAACCCAATCTCAGGTTTTAGGGCCGCTTCGCGCCCCAGCGCGGGGCAAGCCCGCTCACCACAAAAAGCCCGCTCACCACTGGAAACCAGTCAACCAAAAAACACAGGCAAAAAAAAAACGCCCCGAACCAGTCGGGGCGTTTTTGTTACCTATTGATCAAACCGCGATCAATGGTGATGACCGCCTTCGCCGTGCACGTGGCCGTGAGCCACTTCTTCCTGGGAAGCGTCGCGGATGGCAACGATCTTCACTTGGAAGTTCAGGCGCTGGCCAGCCAGCGGGTGGTTGCCGTCAACGGTCACGTCATCGCCGTCCAGGTCGCGGATGGTGACGATCTGCATTTGGCCGTCCGGCGCGGAGGCGTGGAACTGCATGCCGACTTCCAGCTCGTCAACGCCTTCAAACATGCTGCGGCTCAGGGTGCTGACCAGTTCGGCCGAGTACTCGCCATAGGCATCTTCAGGTTCTACGGCCACAGTCAGCTCATCACCCACTTGTTTGCCTTCCAGCGCCTTCTCCAGGCCTGGAATGATGTTACCTGCGCCTTGCAGGTAGACCAGCGGCGCGCCGCCGGCGGAGCTGTCGATGACCTCACCAGCGTCGTTGGTCAGGGTATAGTCGATGGAGACAGCCTTGTTAGCGGCGATCGTCATGGGGCGAGACCTTTTGCATAAGAATGAAGAACGGACAAGTCTAAACAAGGATTTGCCCGAAAGCGAACAGAACCCGGACGGACGGGACAGATCAACGGCCTCCTTCATCCTCGGATTCCGCCAGGACGCCGACCAGCACTGGGTCGCCGAGCTGTCCTGCGGCCACACCCAGCATCTACGCCACCAGCCACCCTGGCAGGCACGCGCCTGGGTGCTCGACCCCGTGCAACGCCTTGAAAAAATAGGCCAGCCCTTTGCCTGCGGCTGGTGTGCGCAAGCGCGCGAATAACGATAACCTTGGCGCCTGATTCCCGGTAGATGTTCAAACATAGAACCTCACCGAAGCCATGCACCTTCAGAGAATTCGCATGCAAACTTTTTTTATCGCGCCCACCGATTTTGGTGTGGGTCTGACCTCCATCAGCCTTGGGCTGGTGCGCACCCTTGAACGGGCCGGGCTGAAAGTCGGTTTCTTCAAGCCGATTGCCCAGCCGCATCCCGGCGATACCGGCCCTGAGCGTTCCACCGAACTGGTGGCGCGCACCCACGGCCTCAAGCCGCCTCAGCCCCTGGGCCTGGCTCACGTAGAGCGCATGCTCGGCGACGGCCAACTCGACGAACTGCTCGAAGAAATCATCACGCTGTACCAGCAAGCCGCGGTGGGCAAGGACGTGCTGATCGTCGAAGGCATGGTGCCCACGCGCAACGCCAGCTATGCGGCGCGGGTCAACCTGCACTTGGCCAAGAGCCTGGATGCGGAAGTGATCCTGGTGTCCGCCCCGGAAAACGAAGTGCTCACCGAACTGTCCGGCCGCGTGGAATTGCAGGCGCAACTGTTCGGCGGCCCAAAGGACCCGAAAGTACTCGGTGTGATTCTTAACAAGGTGCGCACCGAAGAAAGCATGGAAGCCTTCTCGGCACGCCTCAAAGAGCATTCGCCGCTGTTGCGCAGCGGCGACTTCCGCTTGCTCGGCTGCATTCCCTACCAGCCGGAACTCAATGCACCGCGCACCCGCGATGTGGCCGACCTGATGGGCGCCCAGATTCTCAACGCCGGCGACTACGAAACCCGGCGCATGACCAAAATCATCATCTGCGCCCGCACCATGCGCAATACCGTGGAGCTGCTAAAGCCTGGCGTGCTGGTGGTGACGCCCGGCGACCGCGACGACATCATCCTCGCCGTCAGCCTGGCCGCGATCAACGGCGTGCCCCTGGCCGGCTTGCTACTGACCAGCGACACCCTGCCCGACCCGCGCATCATGGACCTGTGCCGCGGCGCGTTCCAGGCCGGGCTGCCGGTGCTGTCGGTGAGCACCGGCTCCTACGACACCGCCAACCAGCTCAACAGCCTCAACAAAGAAATCCCGATTGATGACCGCGAGCGCGCGGAGATCATCACTGACTTCGTCGCCAGCCACCTCGATGCCCGCTGGCTGCACCAACGCTGCGGCACGCCACGGGAAATGCGCCTGTCACCGGCGGTGTTCCGTTACCAGCTGATCCAACGCGCCCAGGCGGCCAACAAGCGCATCGTATTGCCCGAAGGCAGCGAGCCGCTGACCGTGCAAGCCGCCGCCATCTGCCAGGCGCGGGGCATTGCCCGTTGCGTGCTGCTGGCCAAGCCTGCGGACGTGGAAGCGGTCGCCCGCGCCCAGGGTATCGAACTGCCCGAAGGCCTGGAGATCCTCGACCCGGACCTGATTCGCCAGCGTTACGTCGAGCCGATGGTCGCCTTGCGCAAGAGCAAGAGCCTCAACGCGCCGATGGCCGAGCAGCAATTGGAAGACACCGTGGTGATTGCCACCATGATGCTCGCACTGGATGAAGTGGATGGCCTGGTCTCCGGCGTCATTCACTCCACTGCCAACACCATCCGCCCTGCCCTGCAGTTGATCAAGACCGCTCCCGGCTGCACGCTGGTATCGTCGGTGTTCTTCATGCTGTTCCCCGAGCAGGTACTGGTGTACGGCGATTGCGTGATGAACCCACACCCGAGCGCTGCCGAACTGGCGGAAATCGCCCTGCAAAGCGCTGATTCGGCAGCCGCGTTCGGCATCACTCCGCGCGTGGCGATGATCAGCTACTCCAGCGGCGATTCGGCCAGCGGCGAGGAAGTGGAAAAAGTCCGCGAAGCCACCCTGCTCGCCCACGAACAACAAAGCTCGCTGCTGATCGACGGCCCGCTGCAATACGACGCCGCCGCCAACGAGACGGTCGCCCGGCAACTGGCGCCCAACAGCCTGGTGGCGGGCAAGGCCACGGTGTTTGTGTTCCCCGACCTGAACACTGGCAACACCACCCACAAGGCCGTGCAGCGCAGCGCCGATTGCGTGAGCCTGGGGCCAATGCTCCAGGGCCTACGCAAACCGGTCAACGACCTGCCGCGTGGCGCCCAGGTGGATGACATCGTGTACACCATCGCACTGACTGCGATCCAAGCCGCCAACCGACCTATGGATATCTAAATGCTGGATTTTCTACCTGCCGCCGTGCGCGGGGTGATTGCTTCGCTGTTGCTGGCGCTGAATACGATCCTGCTCTGTTCGTTCCTGTTTATCGTGGCGCTGTTCAAGGCGCTGCCGTTCGCCAAGCGCTTCAGCGAATGGCTGATGAACCACACCCATGAGGCGTGGGTGACCAACAACAAGGGCTGGATGAACCTGGTACGCCGCACCCGCTGGCACCTGACCGGGCTTGAAGGACTGGACTATCAGCACTCGTACCTGGTGACCAGCAACCACCAGAGCTGGGTCGACATCATGGTGCTGCAATACGTGCTGAACCGCCGGATTCGCCCGTTGAAGTTTTTCCTCAAGCAGGAGCTGATCTGGGTGCCGGTGATTGGCCTGGCGTGGTGGGCGTTGGGTTTCCCTTTCATGAAGCGCTACACCAAGGCTTACCTGGAAAAGCACCCGGAGAAGAAAGGCAAAGACCTGGAAACTACCCGCAAGACCTGTGCGAAGTTTCGCGACAACCCTGTGGGTATCTTCAACTTTGCTGAAGGCACCCGGTTTACACCGGGCAAACACGCCCAGCAGAGTTCGCCGTTTC
Organism: Pseudomonas fluorescens group sp.; assembly: GCF_020093335.1. NCBI lineage: Bacteria > Pseudomonadati > Pseudomonadota > Gammaproteobacteria > Pseudomonadales > Pseudomonadaceae > Pseudomonas > Pseudomonas fluorescens group sp. Next base: position 55,213 of record NZ_JAIOKW010000014.1, read on the forward strand.
GCTACCTGCTCAAGCCTAAGGCTGGCGGTATCGCGTTTGTGCTGGATGCCATGGGTGAGCAATTGAAGTCACTGGTGAACGTGACCATCCACTACCCGGCCGGGCGTCCAGGGTATTGGGATTTGCTGTGTGGCAATGTGAAGGACGTGGTGGTGCAGTTCGAAGAGGTGCAGATTCCGGCCGAGTTTATCGGCAAGAATTATGAGCAGGATGGGGAGTATCGGTTGGCGTTCCAAGGCTGGATCAATCGGTTGTGGGAAGACAAGGATCAGTTGCTGGAGAAACTGCACACAGAATTCCCAGGCAAACGATGATCACCCTGTGGGAGGGGGCTTGCTCCCGATGGCGGCGTGTCAGCCAGTACAGCTGTTACTGATACACCGCTATCGGGAGCAAGCCCCCTCCCACACTTGACCGAGCCCGATCTCCAGCATGTAAAAAGCCCGCCACCGATCACTCGGTGGCGGGCTTTTTTGTGGCCGCGAGGTTTAGATCGCGCCGCGCTGACGCAACAGCTCCAGCACTTGCTTGACACTCTCTTCCAACGACAGGGCCTGGGTGTCGATCACCAGGTCGGCATTCAACGGCACGTCGTACGGGAAGGATTCGCCAGGGATGTTATCCCCACCAGCGGCGTACAAGCCTTGCGGGTCACGCTCGGCGCACACCAGCGGCGATGCTTGCACGTAGACCGTCAGCAGACGGTCGCCGCCGATCAGCGCCTTGGCCTGTTCACGGCCTTCGGCATCCGGTGCCACAAACGCAGCCAGGGTCAGCAGGCCCGCTTCGTTGAACTGACGCGCCACGTGAGCGGCACGACGCCAGTTCTCGGTACGCCCGGCACGGTCCTGCGGCAAGCCCTTGTTCAGGTCATGACGCAGGTTCTGGCCATCCAGCACGAACACCGCGCGGCCCATGTCGAACAGCTTACGCTCGACCGCGTAGGCCAAGGTGCTCTTGCCCGCGCCGGACAGGCCGCTGAACAACACGGTGGCCGGTTGCTGACCGAAGCGCAGGGCGCGCTCTTCGGTGGCCACGTGGGCCAACTTGCCGTGCTGCGCCGAGCTGCCGTGAGTGACCGGCGGCGCGATGATCATGCCCGCAGCCACAGTGCCATTGGTCAGACGGTCGATGACAATGAACGCGCCCGTGGTGCGGTTACTGTCATAACCGTCGAGGGCGATGGCCGCGTCGAGGCTGACCTTGACCCGGCCGATCTCGTTCAACTGCAGCGAACTCGCCGGACCTTCGGCCAGGGTGTTCACATCCACACGGTGCACGATGCTGGTGATGGAACCCGGCACGTAGCTGGTGGCGCGTTTGATGTCGTATTTCTTGCCCGGCAGCATCGGTTCTTCGGCCATCCACACCAGCATGGCGTCGAAGGCGTCGGTCACTTGCGGCACATTGTCGGCATGCACCAGCAGGTCGCCACGGGAGATGTCGATCTCGTCTTCCATGGTCAGGGTCACGGCCTGGCCTGGGCCTGCGTGCTCCAACTCACCTTCAAAGGTGACGATGGATTTGACGCGGCTGCTCTTGCCCGACGGCAGCACCACGACTTCGTCGCCCTTGTGCACGATGCCGCTGGCCAGGGTGCCGGCAAAACCACGGAAGTTCAGGTTCGGACGGTTGACGTACTGCACCGGGAAACGCAGGTCGGTGTAATTGCGGTCGTTGGCGATCTCGACGGTTTCAAGAATTTCCATCAGCGACTGCCCGGTGTACCAAGGCGAACGCTCGCTCTTGTTCACCACGTTGTCGCCCTTGAGCGCCGACATCGGCACGAACGCCAGGGTGCTCGGCTTGAAGGCGATGCCGTCGGCGAACTTCAGGTAATCGGCCTTGATCTGCTCGAATACGCTTTGGTCGAAGCCATTGATGTCCATCTTGTTGACGGCCACCACGATGTGTTTGATGCCCAGCAACGAGGCGATAAAGCTGTGGCGACGGGTCTGGGTCTGCACGCCGTAGCGCGCGTCGATCAGGATGATCGCCAGGTCACAGGTGGACGCACCGGTGGCCATGTTGCGGGTGTACTGCTCATGGCCGGGGGTGTCGGCGATGATGAATTTGCGCTTGGCGGTGGAGAAGTAGCGGTAGGCGACATCGATGGTGATGCCTTGCTCACGCTCGGCCTGAAGCCCGTCGACCAGCAAGGCCAGGTCGATATCGTCACCGGTGGTACCGGATTTTTTCGAATCGCGGGTGATGGCTTCCAGGTGATCTTCGTAGATCATCTTGGAGTCGTGCAGCAGGCGCCCGATCAGGGTGCTCTTGCCGTCGTCGACGTTGCCGCAGGTCAGGAAGCGCAACATTTCCTTGCGCTCGTGCTGGCCCAGGTAGGCGAGGATGTCCTCGCTGATCAAATCAGATTGATGCGACATGACAGCCCCTTAGAAATAGCCTTGACGTTTTTTATCTTCCATTGAGCCGGCGCCATCGTGGTCGATGACACGGCCCTGGCGCTCGGAAGTTCGCGTCAGGAGCATTTCCTGAATGATGTCCGTCAGCGTCTCCGCTTCGGACTCCACCGCGCCCGTCAACGGGTAGCAGCCAAGGGTACGGAAACGGACTTTCTTTTTGACGATACGGGCTTTGTCTTCGTCGGACAGGTGCTCGAGGATGCGGTCATCGTCGATCATGATCAACGTGCCGTTCTTCTCGATCACGTCGCGTTCGGCGGCGAAGTACAGCGGTACGATCGGGATGCCTTCCAGGTAGATGTACTGCCAGATGTCCAGCTCGGTCCAGTTGGACAGCGGGAACACGCGGATGGACTCACCCTTGTTGACGTTGCCGTTGTAGACGTTCCACAGCTCGGGGCGCTGGTTTTTCGGGTCCCAGCGGTGCTTGCTGTCGCGGAACGAGTACACGCGCTCTTTGGCGCGGGATTTCTCTTCATCGCGACGGGCACCGCCAAAGGCTGCGTCGAAACCATGTTTGTCCAGGGCCTGCTTAAGGCCTTCGGTCTTCATGATATCGGTGTGCTTGGCGCTGCCGTGGGTGAACGGGTTAATGCCCTGTGCCACGCCGTCCGGGTTGACGTGGGTAATCAGGTCCAGGCCCAGCTCTTCGACCATTTTGTCGCGGAACGTGTACATCTCCTGGAATTTCCAGCGGGTGTCGACGTGCATCACTGGGAACGGCAATTTGCCCGGGAAAAAGGCCTTGCGCGCCAGGTGCAGCATCACGGCGGAGTCTTTACCGATCGAGTAGAGCATCACCGGGTTATCGAACTCGGCGGCGACCTCGCGGATGATGTGGATGCTTTCCGCCTCCAGCTGTTTCAGATGCGTCAGTTTGTCGACCATGGTTACTCACGGAAAAACGATCTTATGGACGGCCAGCGGGCCGTGTTCGAGCGGGGCATGCTAGCACAGCACCTGCTTCTATTCAGGGCGCCAGCTAGATCGAAACGGTATATGAATATGCCCCCAGGTTTGGCCCTCAAATCGGGTTGGGGCAATCGATGAACAGGTGCTCAAGGGCAAAGCGCCGTGCCAGGTAATCGCCCAGCGCCTGCACGCCGTAACGCTCGGTGGCGTGGTGGCCGGCGGCGATGAAGCTGATGTCGTTTTCGCGGGCGCTGTGGAAGGTTTGCTCGGAGGCCTCGCCGCTCAGAAACAAGTCGACGCCGGCGGCAATCGCATCATCGATGTAGCCCTGGCCACCGCCGGTGCACCAACCGACGCGACGAATCATCTCGCTGCCTTCGATCAGCAGCGGCTCGCGTCCCATGACGTCCTGCACGCGGCGGGCGAAGTCGCGGGGCGACAGGGGCTCGGCAAGGGAGCCGACCAGGCCGACGATTTTAGGGTTGCTCGGGTCCAACGGGCCTTCGACGGTGATGTCCAGCTGGCGAGCGAGTTGCACGTTGTTGCCGACGTCGGGGTGCAGGTCCAGCGGCAGGTGGTAGGCCAACAGACTGATGTCGTGCTTGAGCAGCGTCTTCAGGCGGCGCTGCTTCATGCCGGTAATGCAGGGGTTTTCGCCCTTCCAGAAATAACCGTGGTGCACCAGGATCAGGTCGGCCTGGGCCTCGACGGCCGCGTCCAGCAGGGCTTGGCTGGCGGTCACGCCGCTGACGATGCGCATCACTTGCGGGCGCCCTTCGACTTGCAAGCCATTGGGGCAATAATCGGCAATTTTTGCACTGCCGAGGTAGCGGTCTGCTTCCTCGACGAGGGTGGTAAGGGGGACGGCCATAAAAGACTCCTAAATATCCCGTTCGCAGGCGTCACAGCCTCGTATAATGCGCGACATTATGGGCGCTCTCCCGCCCCCTGCAACCTGTCAGGACTTACTTGATGCTCAAGGCGCTGCGTTTTTTTGGATGGCCATTGTTGGCTGGCGTGCTGATCGCGATGCTGATTATTCAGCGTTTCCCGGAGCTGGTGGGTCTACCCAGCCTTGATGTGAACCTGCAACAGGCGCCGCAGACCAGCGCGGTGGTGCAAGGCCCGGTGACGTACGCGGACGCGGTGGTGATCGCCGCACCCGCCGTGGTGAACCTGTATACCACCAAGGTCATCAACAAACCGGCCCATCCCCTGTTTGAAGACCCGCAGTTCCGCCGTTACTTCGGTGATAACGGGCCCAAGCAGCGGCGCATGGAGTCCAGCCTGGGTTCCGGGGTGATCATGAGCCCCGAAGGCTACATCCTCACCAATAACCATGTGACCACCGGCGCCGACCAGATTGTGGTGGCGCTGCGTGACGGTCGCGAAACCCTGGCCCGTGTGGTGGGCAGCGACCCGGAAACCGACCTCGCCGTCTTGAAGATCGATTTGAAAAACCTGCCGTCCATCACCCTCGGCCGTTCCGATGGCTTGCGGGTGGGCGATGTGGCACTGGCTATCGGCAACCCGTTCGGGGTGGGCCAGACCGTGACCATGGGGATCATCAGCGCCACCGGGCGTAACCAGTTGGGCCTCAACAGCTACGAAGACTTCATCCAGACCGACGCGGCGATCAACCCGGGCAACTCCGGCGGCGCGCTGGTGGATGCCAATGGCAACCTGACCGGTATCAACACGGCGATTTTCTCCAAGTCCGGCGGCTCCCAAGGCATCGGGTTTGCGATCCCGGTGAAGCTCGCGATGGAAGTGATGAAGTCGATCATCGAGCACGGCCAGGTGATTCGTGGCTGGCTGGGGATTGAAGTGCAGCCGTTGACCAAGGAACTGGCCGAGTCCTTCGGCTTGACCGGACGCCCCGGCATCGTGGTCGCCGGGATCTTCCGCGACGGCCCGGCGCAGAAAGCCGGCCTGCAGCTGGGGGATGTGATCCTCAGCATCAATGGCGAACCGGCCGGCGATGGCCGCAAGTCGATGAACCAGGTGGCGCGGATCAAGCCAACCGACAAGGTGGCGATCCAGGTGATGCGCAACGGTAAAGAGATCAAGCTGCTGGCGGAAATCGGCCTTCGCCCACCGCCGGCTCCGGTCAAGGAAGAGGAATAAGCGGCCTGATACAGGTACCCGTTCGCGGGTACCTGTAAGTTTATATTTCAAAGCAATTCATTCTCATTGGTCATGTTATATTGTTTCAATATCGCTATTGGAACGCTCTATCATGCCGTCTCGAAGAATCGCCCCCTTGGCTGGCCTGGCCTTGGGCTTGCTGCTCGATCCCGCCTTCGCCGAAGAAAACACCGTGGAACTCGACACCATCAGCGTCACCACCGACGCCTATGAGTCCGCCACGGGGCCGGTCAAAGGCTACCGCGCGACCCGTTCCGCCAGCGCGACAAAAACCGACACCGCCCTGCGCGATATCCCACAGTCCATCAGTGTGATTCCTGCCACGGTGCTCAAGGACCTGGGCAGCACCAATGTGGAACGCGCCCTGGAATTTGCCGGTGGCGTGTCCAAACAAAACAACTTCGGCGGCCTCACCCTCTACGAATACAGCGTGCGCGGCTTTACGACCTCAGAGTTCTACCAGGATGGGTTCAGCGCCAACCGTGGCTACCCGAGTACACCTGACGCGGCGAATATCGAACGCATCGAAGTGCTCAAGGGCCCCGCCGCCAGCCTGTATGGCCGGGGAGATCCTGGCGGCACCGTGAATATCGTCACCAAGAGGCCCCAACCGGAAGCCTTCACCACCGTGCAAACCAGCGCCGGCAGTTGGGACCGCTATCGCACTGCTGTTGACGTCAACACCCCGCTGGACGGCGAAGGCAACGTGCTGTCGCGGGTCAATCTGGCGGTGGAAGACAACCACAGCTTCCGCGACCATGTGCAGAGCAAGCGGGTATTCGTCGCCCCCTCGTTCAGTTGGCAGTTGGACCCGGACACCCGCCTGCTGGTGGAGAGCGAATTCGTTCGCCACAGCTCCACCTTCGATCGCGGCGTTGTCGACGCCCCGGGCGTCTCGCGCTCAACTTTCCTTGGCGAGCCGAACGACGGTGACATCGACAACCACAACAACCGTATCCAGGCCACCCTCGAACATCACCTCAACGACGCCTGGAAACTGCGCCTCGCCAGCCACTACAAACAAGGCAGCCTGTGGGGCGACGCCTCGGAAAACCGTGCGCTGAATGTTGACGGTCACACCCTCGACCGGCGCTACCGTGAACGCTCCATGGGCTGGCACGACAGCATTACCCAGTTGGAACTGCGCGGCCTGTTCGACATCGGCAGTTGGCAGCATGAGCTGCTGATCGGCACCGAATACGAGGACTACCGCAAGAAAGAACGCGTCACGGCTATCGGCGGCAGCCGCTACCCCATCGACCTCTACAACCCCGTCTACGGCCAGCCCAAACCCAACGGCACACGCTCCGGCACCGACTTCTTCGAGCAGACCAAAAGCCAGGCGCTGAACCTGCAAGACCAGATCATTTTCACCGACCGCCTGCGCGGCATGGTCGGCGCGCGCTTTGAGCATTTCGAGCAAAGCACCGATGACTTCGCGCGCAACCACGCCAAGAGCCGGCAAACCCACGACGCGCTGACCCAACGTGCCGGTCTGCTTTACCAGCTCACCCCACAAGTCGGGGTGTTCGCCAACGCCTCCACCTCGTTCAAACCCAACAGCGGCCTGGACGCCAACGGCAAAACCTTCAAACCGGAAGAAGGCGTGGGTTATGAAGTGGGGATCAAAAGCGAGCTGTTCGACGACCGCCTCAGCGCCACCCTCGCCGCGTTCCATATCGAAAAGGAAAACGTGCTCGCGCTGGACCCGGCCACCAACACCAGCCGCGCCATGGGCAAGGCACGCAGCCAAGGCTTCGACCTGCAACTGACAGGGCAAGTGACGGAGGCCGTGCGCGTGATCGGCGCGTTTGCGTACATCGACGCCGAAGTGACCAAGGGCGATAAAGCCATTCCCGCCGGCAGCCGGATTCTCGGCGTGGCCAAGCGCAGTGGCAGTCTGCTGGGCGTGTATGAATTCCAGGATGGTGTGTTGCGCGGCTCAGACCTGGGCGCGGCGTTCACTTACGTGGGGGATCGCTCCGGCGAGGCCGGCACGCGTTTCGAGCTGCCGGCTTACCACACGGTCGATCTGCTGGCCCATTACAAGGCCACGCAGAATGTCACCGTGGGCCTGAACCTCAACAACCTGTTTGATGAGAAGTACTACGAACGGTCCTATAGCAATTACTGGATCAACCCCGGTGAACCGCGCAACCTTACGGTCAGCCTGACCCTAAGCCTGTAACGCAACCAACGTGTGGGAGGGGCAAGCCTCCTCCCACACTTAGATCTTCACGTGGTTCGGTTACAGCGCCGTCGGTGCACGTTCGCACAGCGTATTGAGCGCCTTCGCCCACTGCGGGTCATCATTCAGGCACGGCACCAACACCAGCTCCTCGCCCCCCGCTTCGCGGAACTGCTCCAGCCCGCGATCGCCAATCTCCTCCAGCGTCTCGATGCAATCGGCGACAAACGCCGGGCACATCACCAGCAGCTTTTTCACGCCTTGCTGGGCCAAGGCCTCCAGGCGCGCTTCGGTGTAGGGTTCGATCCACTTGGCGCGGCCCAGCCGCGATTGGAAGGCCACTGACCATTTACCTTCCGGCAGCCCCATGCGCTCGGCGAAGTCGCGAGCGACGCTGAAACACTGCGCGCGATAGCACGTCTTGAGCACCTCGGCGGACGCGTTCTTGCAACAGTCGGCATCCTTGAAGCAATGCTGGCCGGTAGGGTCGAGCTTGGTCAGGTGGCGCTCAGGCAAGCCGTGGAAACTCAGCAGCAGGTGGTCGTAATCCTGCTCAACATAAGGCCGCGCGCTCGCGACCAGTGCGTCGAGATACTCCGGTTGATCGTAGAACGGCTGCAGGATCGAGAACTGCACATCGAGCTTTTTGTCGCGCACCACGCGCTTGGCTTCTTCGATCACCGTGGTCACAGTGCTGTCGGCAAATTGCGGATACAGCGGCGCCAAGGTGACGTTACGGATGCCCTGGGTGGCGAGGCGGGTCAGCACGCTTTCAATCGACGGCTCGCCGTAGCGCATCGCCAATTCCACCGGGCCTTGGGTCCACTGCGCGGTCATCTGCTGCTGCAGGCGCCGACTGAGCACCACCAGCGGCGAGCCCTCGTCCCACCAGATGGAGGCGTAGGCGTGCGCCGACTGCTCGGGGCGCTTGATCAAGATCAGCGACACCAGCAAGCGCCGCACCGGCCACGGCAGGTCGATCACATATGGGTCCATCAGGAACTGATTGAGGTAGCTGCGCACATCGGCCACCGAAGTGGACGCCGGTGAGCCCAGGTTGACCAGTAACAACGCGTGATCCGTCATGCAACATCCTATCTCTAGAGGCGGCTGGACAATTCGTCCAGGGCCGCACGCAACTCAGTGAACTGGAAAGTGAAACCGGCGGCCAGCAACCGTTCGGGCACCGCCTTCTGCCCACCCAGCAACAGGCCGGACAACTCGCCCAGGCCTACCTTCAACGCAAAGGCCGGCATCGGCATGAACGCCGGGCGGTGCAGCACCTGGCCCAGGGTTTTCGCAAACTCGCGATTGCGTACCGGGTGTGGCGCGCAGGCATTATAAGGACCGCTGGCGTCAGGCTTGTGCAGAAGAAAATCAATCAGGCCGATTTGATCCTTGATATGCACCCACGGCATCCACTGCCGACCCTTGCCGATCGGCCCACCCAGCCCCAGTTTGAACGGCAGCAACAGCCGCGACAAAAAGCCGCCCTCGGCCGCCAGCACCAAGCCGGTACGCACCAGCACTACGCGGATCCCCAGGGCTTCGGCGCGCTGGGCGGTTTCTTCCCAGGCGATGCACAGCTGGCTGGGGAAATCGTCCTGTACCGGGCCGCTGGCTTCGGTCAACTCGCGCTCGCCGCCGTCGCCGTACCAGCCCACCGCCGAACCGGAGATCAACACCGCGGGTTTTTGCGCGAGGGTTTCAAGCCAAGCCAGCAAGGTTTCCGTGAGGCTGATACGGCTGCTCCACAACAGCGCCTTGCGTTTATGGGTCCATGGGCGGTCGGCGATCGGCGCGCCCGCAAGATTAATGACCGCGTCGACCGGGCCGATAACCTCTTGCAGGCTGGCAACACCCGACACCTGCTCGCCGCACAGTTTGGCGACCTGGTCCGGATGACGACTCCACACCGTCAAGCGATGGCCGTGGGCAAGCCAGTGCTTGCAGAGTTGACGGCCGATCAGGCCAGTACCGCCGGTCAGCAAAATGTGCATGGGATCTTCCTCATGTAACGTTCGCCGCCCATCACTGGTCTATTTTATAAGCAGGGATCATTTGAACGGGCATGACGTTGGATTAAGCCTCTGCTTTAACCATAGGTCACGCCGTAAGAACAGGTAAGCCAAAACTTATACCAAAAAACAATATTGTACAGCTATTGGTGTCGGCGTAGTCTGTACCCAACGGTAAAACGAGGCCTCCCATGACTGTTCCCATCGCGATCATCGGCACCGGCATCGCCGGTCTCTCCGCCGCCCGAGCGTTACGAGACGCGGGGCACGTTGTACAACTCTTCGATAAAAGCCGCGGCAGCGGTGGCCGCATGTCCAGCAAGCGCAGCGATGCCGGCTCCCTGGACATGGGCGCGCAATACTTCACCGCCCGCGACCGGCGCTTCGTCAACGAAGTGCAGCGTTGGCAAAGCAATGGCTGGGCCGAGCAATGGAAGCCCCAGCTGTATAACTTCAAATCCGGCCAGCTCACGCCCTCCCCCGATGAACAAATCCGCTGGGTCGGCACGCCGCGCATGAGCGCAATCACCCGCGCCCTGCTCGATGACCTGCCGGTGGAGTTCGGGTGCCGCATCACCGAAGTGTTCCAGGGCAAACAACACTGGAACCTGCTGGATGCAGACAGCGAAAACCATGGTCCCTTCAGCCACGTCATCATCGCCACCCCGGCGCCCCAGGCCACTGCCCTGCTGGCTGCCGCGCCCAAGCTGGCGAGTGCCGCCGCCGGCGTGAAGATGGACCCGACCTGGGCCATCGCCTTGGCGTTCGATAAACCCCTGGATACGCCCATGGAGGGCTGCTTTGTGCAAGACAGCCCCCTCGACTGGCTCGCGCGCAATCGCAGCAAACCGGGGCGCGACACCGCCCTCGATACCTGGGTGCTGCATGCCACCAGCGCATGGAGCAAGGCCCATCTGGACCTGTCCAAGGAGGCGGTGATCGAGCACCTGCACGGCGCCTTCGCCGAACTGCTGCACAGCGCCATGCCCGCGCCGTCGTTCAGCCTGGCGCACCGCTGGCTCTATGCGCGACCGTCAAGCAGCCACGAGTTCGGCGTGCTGGCCGATGCCGACTTGGGCCTGTATGTGTGTGGCGACTGGTGCCTGTCGGGCCGCGTGGAAGGTGCATGGCTCAGCGGCCAGGAAGCCGCGCGACGCTTGATCGAACACCTGCAATGAACCGTATCAATCCCGCAAAATTGCTGCTGTCGAAGTGGACAGCAGCGCGCCCCCGAAACAAAGAAAAACACTTTCTGGTCACAGAGCTGTTTCGCGACGATGAAGGCACCGTGCTGGAAATCGAACTGCAAGCCGTCATGACCCTCCGCAGCGAACGCCTGCCCTGGCAAACCCTGCAAGATGTCGACGCGTGGAAAATCGGCTGGAAATAGCCTGCGCATAAACTTGTACAAATAATTTGACTTGTACAGCATCGAACCTATGATGAGATTTAGTTGTACAAGATTTAAATCTTGTACAGGAATCTTGCAGAGGATGGGTTTATGTCCAGCACCACCAAACCGAAGATCGGCGTCAGCGCCTGCCTGCTGGGCGAGAACGTGCGTTTCAACGGTGGCCATAAACAATCCCTGCTGTGCAGCCAGACCCTCGCCGACTATTTCGACTTCGTGCCGTTGTGCCCCGAAGTCGCCATTGGCCTGGGCATCCCGCGTGAACCTATCCGCCTGGTGGGTGACCCCGCCCACCCGCAAGCCGTCGGCACGGTGAACCGCGAGCTGAACGTCACCCAGCCTTTGGATGATTACGGCCAGCAGATGGCCGCGGAACACACTGACCTGTGCGGTTACATTTTTATGCAGAAGTCGCCGTCCTGTGGCCTGGAGCGGGTCAAGGTGTACCGCGAAAACGGCACCCCGGTCGACGGCGGCGGACGCGGCATCTACGCCCAGGCCTTTTGTGCACGCCACCCCAACCTGCCGGTGGAAGAAGATGGCCGGCTGAATGACCCCGTGCTGCGTGAAAACTTCCTGACCCGCGTGTTCGTGTACGCCAGTTGGCAGCAATTGCTCGCCGAAGGCCTGACCCGTCACCGCCTGCTGGCCTTTCATTCGCGCTACAAATACTTATTGATGGCCCACAGCCCCGCGCACTACAAAAGCCTCGGCCACCTGCTGGGCAGCATGACCAAGGGCGCCAACCTCGATGAATTGGCCAGTTGTTATTTCAGCGACCTGATGACCGGCCTGACCAAGTGCGCTACCCGTGGCACCCACACCAACGTGCTGCAACACATCAGCGGCTATCTCAAGCAGGCCATCAGCGCCGACGACAAGCAGGAAATGCAAACCGTCATCGGCCAATACCGTCACGGCATCGTGCCATTGGTGGTGCCGTTGACCCTGCTCAAACACCACTTTCGCCAACACCCGGATCGCTACATCGCGCAGCAGGCGTACCTGCAACCGCATCCGGAAAACCTCAGCCTGCGAAATGCGATCTAGACCATGAAAGCTGCCCTGCTAGACGAACCCGGCGAAGACATTGCCCAAGCCCTCCAAGACGGCTGGCTGCCGATCCGCGAAGTGGCGCGCCAGACCGGCGTCAACGCCGTGACACTGCGCGCCTGGGAACGCCGCTACGGCCTGATCGTGCCGCAGCGCACGCCCAAGGGCCATCGGTTGTTCAGCGCCGAGCATGTCCAACGTATCCACACCATTCTCACCTGGCTCAATCGCGGCGTACCGGTCAGCCAGGTCAAAGGCCTGATCGACTCGGCCCTGACCGTCCCCGATACGGTGGAAAACGAATGGCACACCCTGCGCCAGACACTGGTGCACGCCATCAGCGAATTGGCCGAACGCCGCGTCGACGACGCGTTCAACCAGGCCATGGCGCTGTACCCGCCACGCACCTTGTGCGAGCAACTGCTGATGCCACTGCTGCAAGAGCTGGAACAGCGTTGGCAGGGTCAATTCGGCGCGCAGATGGAGCGGGTGTTTTTCCTGTCCTGGCTGCGCAGCAAGTTCGGTGCGCGTATCTACCACAACAACCGCCAGTTGCACGGCGCGCCATTGCTGCTGGTGAATCAATCCGACCTGCCGCTGGAGCCGCATCTGTGGCTAAGCGCCTGGCTGGCGAGCAGCGCCGACTGCCCGGTAGAAGTCTTCGACTGGCCGCTGCCCCCTGGTGAACTGGCCCTGGCGGTGGAACATCTGCAACCGCGCGCCGTGCTGCTGTATTCAAGCAAGGCGCTCCATTTGTCGGCATTCGCAAAACTTCTGAGCGGCATCAGTTGCCCAAAGTTGATCGTCGGACCAACGGTATGCATCCACCAGGCCGAGATGGCCGTATTAACCCATGACATCCCTGAGTTGCTCGTCGCCGAAGAGCCATTGGCGGCCCACCAGCTACTGATCCAGCGTGGACTTGTTTAAATGCATCTGATCTGGCTGCGCACCGACCTGCGCCTACACGACAACACCGCCCTGGCCGCCGCGAGCCAGCGGGGCCCGATCGCGGCTGTTTACCTGATCACGCCCGAGCAGTGGCTGGCCCACGACGATGCGCCGTGCAAAGTGGATTTCTGGCTGCGCAACCTGCACGCACTGAGCGCCACCCTGGGCGAGCTGAACATTCCCCTGCTGATCCGCACCGCAGCCACCTGGGACCAGGCGCCCCGCGTACTGAGCCAGCTGTGCCAGGAACTGTCGGTTGAGTCGGTGCACGTCAACGAGGAATACGGCATCCACGAAAGCCGTCGCGATGCGGCCGTGTCCAAGGCATTGGAAGCGCAAGGTGTCAGCTTCCACAGCTACCTGGACCAACTGTTCTTCCAGCCCGGCAGCGTGCTGACCAAGACCGGTACTTATTTCCAGGTGTTCAGCCAGTTTCGCAAGGTCTGCTACAGCCGCTTGCACAGCGCCCTGCCACGCATCGTCGCAGCGCCAAAGGCTCAGGCCGCGCTCACGCTGAAAAGCGATCCGATACCGACAACCGTCGAAGGTTTCGAGCCCCCCAGCCAAGCGCTGCGAGCCTTGTGGCCGGCGGGTGAGGACGAAGCACGTCGGCGTCTCGATGCCTTTGCCGACCAGCAAATCAGCTACTACAAGGACGAGCGCGACTTCCCCGCCAAGCCCGGCACCAGCCAGCTCTCGGCGTACCTCGCGGCGGGTGTGGTTTCGCCGCGCCAGTGCCTGCACGCCGCGCTGCAAACCAACGGCGGCGAGTTCGAAAGCGGCGACATGGGCGCCATTACCTGGATCAACGAATTGCTCTGGCGCGAGTTCTACAAGCACATTCTGGTGGGCTACCCACGGGTCTCGCGCCACCGCGCGTTCCGCCCCGAAACCGAAGCCGTGGCCTGGCGCAATGCGCCCAAAGACCTCGCAGCCTGGCAGGAGGCGCGCACCGGCCTGCCGATTATCGACGCCGCCATGCGCCAACTGCTGGAAACCGGCTGGATGCACAACCGCCTGCGCATGGTGGTGGCGATGTTCCTGACCAAGAACCTGCTGATCGACTGGCGCGAGGGCGAGCGCTTCTTTATGCGCCACCTGATCGACGGCGACCTGGCGGCCAATAACGGTGGCTGGCAGTGGAGTTCGTCCACCGGCACCGACTCGGCGCCGTACTTCCGGATTTTCAGCCCGTTGAGCCAATCGGAAAAGTTCGACAGTGACGGCGTGTTCATCAAGCACTGGCTGCCGGAACTGGCCGCGCTGAACAAAAAGGACGTACACAACCCCGACGCCGCCGGTGGTTTGTTCGGCGTGGCGGACTACCCGCGCTCGATTGTCGACCTGAAAAAATCCCGCGAACGTGCCTTGGCAGCCTTCCGCAGCCTGCCCTCGCGCCAGGCCGCAGGGGGCGAATATGAGTGACTTCCTGCGCCGCTTCGCCCAGGCCTTTGCCACGCTGGATAAACACAACCTGCACCTGCTGGACAGCCTGTACAGCCAAGACATCGCCTTCACCGACCCCTTGCACGAAGTGCATGGCCTGCCTGCCCTGCACCGCTACTTCGCGGAGCTGTACGGGAATGTCAGCCAGTTGCGTTTCGACTTCCACGGTTTCGACCAAGTGGCCGAAGGTGAAGGTTACCTGCGCTGGAAAATGAGCTTTTGCCACCCGCGCCTGGCCAACGGCAAGGTCATCCGGGTGGAAGGCTGCTCGCACCTGATGTGGCGAGACAAGGTGTACCGCCACCGTGATTATTTCGATGCTGGCGCTCTGCTGTACGAGCACTTGCCCGTGCTGGGCAGAGTCGTCGGTTGGCTGAAAAGGAGAGTGGGATGAGCGCAGTACCCCCCCGTCGTTACTGGCTGACAGGTGCCAGCAGTGGCATCGGTGCCTCGCTGGCCGTGGAACTGCTCAACAGCGGCGCCCATGTGGCGCTGAGCTCGCGCACGAAAGGGCCTTTGGAGGCGCTCGCGCAACGCTATCCCGGCCAAGTACTGGTGGTGGCGGGCGACCTGACCGACAGCCAGACCGTGCGCGAGATCGGTGAACAGATCGGCAGGGCCTGGGGCGCGCTGGACACCGTGATCCTGAATGCCGGCACCTGTGAATATGTGGACGCACGGCAGTTTGATTCATCGATCATCGAGCACGTGGTGCGCACCAACCTGTTGGCCAGCAGCTATTGCATCGAAGCCGCCCTGCCGCTGTTGCGCGCAGGATCAACGCCGCACCTGGTGGGCGTCGCCAGCGCCGTGACCTACCTGCCAATGCCGCGCGCCGAAGCCTATGGCGCCTCGAAGGCCGGCTTGCGTTACCTGTTCGAATCCTTGCGCATCAGCCTGTCGCCAGAAAATATCGACGTGACCGTGATCAGCCCAGGCTTCGTCGACACGCCACTGACCGAACGCAATGATTTCCCGATGCCGCTCAGTTGGTCGGCGGACAAAGCCGCACGGCATATCTTCGCCAAGCTGGATAAACGTCCGCTGGAAATTGCCTTTCCCGCCCTGTTTATCGCCACCCTCTGGCCGCTGTCGAAACTGCCGAACCGCGCACAACTGATCATCGGCAAACGCATGTTGCGCAGCCCACCGCCGAAAAAGGACGACCTGTGAAGATCGCCATCATCGGTAGCGGCATCGCCGGCCTCACCAGTGCCTACCTGCTCAGTCGCCGTCATGACATCACGGTGTTCGAAGCGGGCGACCGCATCGGCGGGCATACCCACACGGTCAACGTGACCGTCGAGGGTAAAAGCTATGCGGTAGACACCGGTTTCATCGTGTTCAACGACTGGACCTACCCCAACTTCATGCGCCTGCTGGGGCAACTCGGGGTAACGTTCAAACCCACCGAAATGAGCTTTTCGGTGTGCGACGAGAACACCCGGTTCGAGTACAACGGCAATAACCTCAACAGCTTGTTTGCCCAGCGTCGCAATATCTTGTCGCCGGGGTTCTGGGGCATGTTGCGCGATATCCTGCGTTTCAACCGCCAGGCACCGCTGGACCTGCAGGAACAACGCATCAGCGCCGAGATGACCCTGGGCGATTACCTCACCGCCGGGCATTACGGCGAGCGGTTTATCCGCCACTACATCGTGCCGATGGGCGCGGCGATCTGGTCGATGTCATTGGCCGACATGCTCGGGTTCCCCTTGCAGTTCTTTGTGCGCTTCTTCAAGAACCACGGCTTGCTCTCGGTGAGTAATCGCCCACAGTGGTGCGTGATCGAAGGTGGCTCAAGCCGCTACATCGAACCGCTGACCCGCCGCTTTCGCGAACACATCCGCCTCAATTGCCCCGTGCATCAAGTTGAGCGTACGGACGACGGCGTGATTATCCACAGCCCTGCCGGCAGCGAAACCTTTGACCGTGTGGTCTTCGCCTGCCACAGCGACCAAGCATTGGCCTTGCTCGCGGACCCCAGCCAGGCCGAACGGGAGATCCTCGGCGCAATGCCCTACGCCGACAACGACGTGGTGCTGCACACCGATACCCGCCTGCTGCCCGACCGCAAGCTGGCCTGGGCCAGCTGGAACTATCGCCTGACCGGCAACACGCACACGCAGGCGGCGGTGACTTACGACATGAACATCCTGCAAGGCATCGACAGCGCCACCACCTTTTGCGTGAGCCTGAACCAGACGTCGATGATCAACCCGCTTAAGGTCCTGGCCCGCTACACCTACGCCCACCCGCAATACAGCCTGGCAGCGGTGGCGGCCCAAGGTCGTTGGGAGGACGTGTCTGGCGTGCGTAACACCTTCTACTGTGGCGCCTACTGGGCCAACGGTTTCCACGAAGACGGCGTGGTCAGCGCCTTGCGCGTGGCCGAAGCCTTTGGGGAAACCCTGTGAACAGCGCCCTGTACAGTGGCTGGATAGCCCATCGCCGGTTTACGCCCAAGGCCCATGCCTTTCGCTACCGCATAGGCCTGCTGTACCTGGACCTGAGCGAAGAGCAGCAAGTGCTCGGGCTTTCACCTCTGGCGGGGCGCAGCCGTTTGGCGCCCTTCGGTTTTCGCCAGCAGGACTACCTGCGTGAATTCACGCGCACCGGCATGAGCTTGAGCGATGCCGTGCGCCAGGAAGTCGGCAAGGCACTGGGGCGTACACCCCAGGGCGTTATCTGCCTACTGACCCAGGCTCGAAGTTGGGGCCTGGCTTTTAACCCCGTGAGTTTCTTCTACTGCTTCGAGGCCGACGGACGTCTGGCCGCGATCCTGTGTGAAGTGACCAACACCCCGTGGCGCGAGCGCTATCACTATGTGCTGCCGGCCCAGGCCTTGAGTGCGGATGAGCATCAGCATTTCGCCGTGGCCAAGGCCTTCCATGTGTCGCCGTTCTTGCCGCGCGACCTGGAATACCGCATGAGCTTCAGCCCACCCGCCGCCAAACTCGGCGTGCACATGGCCGATTGGCAGGGCACGCAAAAGGTCTTCGACGCGACCTTGAGTCTGCAAAAAGAAACGCTCAACCGCGCCAGCCTGCACCGCTACCTGTGGCGCTTTCCGTGGATGACCGCCAAGACCTGCCTGGCCATCTATTGGCAAGCCACGCGCCTGTTACTCAAACGCACACCGATTTTTTCCCATCAGGCCGCCGATGGCGCCTCACGCACCGCAGTCGGGTATACCAAGGATCGCCGCCATGAAATCCCCTAGCTTATCGGTCAAGGGCAACCGCCTGAACGTCAATGGCATGACCACTGCGCTATTGCGCAAAGGCGTGCTGCGCCAACTCAGCCAATTGCGCCATGGCCAGTTGGTGGTGATCGAGGATGGCGAGCGGCAAGTATTCGGCGCACGGGAAGCGCACTTGCTGGGAGAGATCCAAGTGCTCGATTCAGCCGTGTGGGGCCTGGTGGCGGCCAACGGTTCCATCGGTGCCGGTGAAGCATTTATCCACGGTTATTGGACCAGTCCGGACCTGACCGCCGTGGTGCGCGTGATGGTCAGCAACCTGGACGTGCTCGACGCGATGGAAGGTGGCCTCGCGCGCCTGGCTCGGCCGTTCACCCAGGGCTTGCACTGGCTCAACCGCAACACGCGCAAGGGCTCGCAGAAAAACATCGCCGCCCACTACGACCTGGGTAATGACCTGTTCGAAGAGTTTCTCGACCCCACCATGATGTACTCGGCGGCGCAGTTTCTAACTGCTGAGGACACCCTGGAGCAGGCGCAACTGAACAAACTGGAACGCATCTGCCAAAAGCTCGCGCTCAAGCCCACCGATCATCTACTCGAAATCGGCACCGGCTGGGGCAGCATGGCGCTGTACGCGGCGCAACATTACGGTTGCAAGGTCACCACCACGACCCTGTCCAAGGAACAGTTCGCCTACACCGAGCAACGCATCGCGGCCCTGGGGCTGCAAAGCCAGGTCACGCTGCTGCTGAAGGATTACCGCGACCTGACCGGCCAGTACGACAAGCTGGTGTCCATCGAGATGATCGAGGCAGTGGGGCATCGCTTCCTGCCAACCTACTTCAAGCAATGCGCGCACTTGCTCAAGAATGACGGGCTGATGTTGCTGCAAGCCATCACCATTCGTGAGCAGCGCTTTGAACAGGCCAAGCGCAGTGTGGATTTTATCCAGCGCTATATCTTTCCCGGCGGCGCCCTGCCCTGCGTGCAGAACATGCTGCACATCGTCAGCCGCGATACCGATATGAACCTGTTGCACATGGAGGATTTCGGCCTGCACTACGCGCGCACCTTGCGCCTGTGGCATGAGAATTTTCGCCGCGCCCACGGCCGCCTCACAGAATTAGGCTACGACGAATACTTCCTGCGTCTGTGGGAGTTTTACCTGTGCTACTGCGAAGGCGGCTTTATGGAGCGCACGATCGGCACGGCGCAATTGCTGCTGGCCAAGCCGTCGGCGATCAACCCGCCGCTGCTCGGGCGTTTCAGTGCTTAAGACGCTGGCCAATGCCGCACTCTTCCAGTGCGGCTGGTTTGCCTGCGTGCTCGGCGGTGACAGCCGGTGGTTACTGGTAGGACTGGCCGTGCTGGCGGTTCATCTGCTGTGGATAAGTTCGTGGACTGAAGACGGCAGGCTGATCCTCAGCATTACCGTCTTGGGCACGCTACTGGATACCGCATTGCGCACGCTGGGGGTGTTTCAGTTCACCGAGCCGGGCCCGCTGATTCCTTTCTGGTTGATCCTGCTGTGGGCGTTGCTGGCGACCACGCTGCGCCATTGCCTGGCCTGGAGCGCCCGCCCCTGGTGGCGTGCGGCGGTATTGGGCGCCTTGGGCGGCCCGCTCTCTTACTATGCCGGCAGCCAGTTGGCGGGGGTGCAGTTTGGTTTCGGCCTAGCGCCCACGATGGCCGTGCTGGCGCTGCTGTGGGCCGCGGTATTCGTGGGCCTGCACCGGTTGGCGCGCTGACGTCCGTCAGTCGCTTCACACGTGTGCCACCCGCTTGCCTTACACTGCGCGCCTATGACCAACATCCCGCATACCCAAATCACCGAACCCGTCGTCACTTGCTCGACGTGTGCGGCCTGCTGCTGTCAGCTGGAAGTCATGCTGATCACCGATACGGGCGTACCGGAGCGCTATATCGACACCGATGATTGGGGCGGCGAAGTGATGCTGCGCCTGGACGACGGCTGGTGCGCGGCGCTGGATCGGGACACGATGATGTGTACGATCTACGAGCGACGTCCGCTGATTTGCCGGGAGTTCGAGATGGGCGCGCCCGAGTGCCTGGAAGAGCGACAGGGTATCGCTACCGCCTACCGCTGATGCTGAAGATTGTGGCAATCAACTGTGGGAGGGGGCTTGCCCCCGATTGCGATATATCAGTACCAGATGTGCTGAATGATCCACTGCTATCGGGGGCAAGCCCCCTCCCACATGGTTTTTTCAGTGTCCTGAAGGGTTACAACGGCAAGGTGTAGTGCAACGAGTAGCTCTCTACCCCGTCGTTATTGCTGCTGATCCCTGCATTGGAGTAATGCGTGGCACGGATGCCCACTTCATGCCCGCCGGCAAAGCGCAGGCCGAAGCCCAGGCGATCTTCGAACTGGAAAGCCTGGCCGATGTTGTTGTCTTCCAGCTTGGTGCGCGAGAACACCGCCACCCCGATCCCGGCTTCGATATAAGGCTTCACCGATTCGCCGGCAAATTCGTACACAAATACCGGCGAGAACGACAGGCTGCTGGCGCTGGCACGCTTGTCACCGTCCCAATAGGTGTAGGCGCCGCTCCAGTAGCCGGTCAATCGACCGGTATCGCTCTGCCACCAGCTTTTATCCCAGTCCGATGTCAGCCCCAGCCGATAGGTCATGGTCGAATCGCTGGTGCTCCCCACCCCCAATTCCAGGCCAGCGGCCTGTGCCGAAACAGAGTGCCCCACTACAACGGCCGCAATCGCAGCCAAACAGAACAAGCGCTTCATAAGAAACATCCTTTCCGAACGAAGTTATATGGTTTTTTACAGGCTATCTCGCTATAGAAGCTGGCGTGTAGTCAGAAGTTCCAGTGATTAACGCCGGAATTTCACGAAATTTTCACGCACCAAAGCTTCGCACAACGCCCGGATATTTCCATAGTGTCGGTAGGATATTTCTTAGGTGATACACATCGCCGCTGGTCCAGAACTGTGCAGGTTCAGGGCTGCCAACGGCCAGCAGGTCGCGCTCGCCGAGCAGACGCTTGAGCTGACGGGCCACGGCGGCGCCGGTGTCGATGAGGATGATGCTAGGGGGCAGCATCTGCGCGAGGAGCGGCTTGAGGAAGGGATAGTGGGTGCAGCCGAGGATGATGGTGTCGCAACCGGCGCTGAGCAGCGGCTCGATGTACCGCTGTAACAACTGGCGCAGGGCCGGGCTGTTCAAGTCACCGCTTTCAATCAGCTCGACCAGGCCAGGGCACGGCTGGGTGACGACCTTCACGTCGGTAGCGAAACGGTCGAGCAAGGCGGCGAACTTGGCGCTTTGCAGCGTACCGGTGGTGGCAAGCACCCCGACCACACCACTGCGAGTAGCCGCGGCGGCAGGTTTGACGGCAGGCTCCATGCCCACCAGCGGCCAATCGGGAAAATCCAGCCGCAGGTCGGCGACAGCGGCGACGGTGGCGGTATTACAGGCAATCACAAAGGCCTTGGCGCCTTGCTCCCGGAAAAACGCCGCCACCCGCCGCGAACGCTCGAGAATAAACGCCGGGCTTTTCTCGCCGTAGGGGATGTGCCCGCAATCGGCCACGTACAGCAGCGATTCATGGGGCAAAAGCTGCTGGATTTCGTCCAGCACGGTCAACCCGCCGACACCGGAATCGAACACACCGATTGGCGCGTCCTTAACCATGTTGCGTCCCGCACACACTGCAACCGGGGTCACGCTTGACGCGCAACTCGCGAAACCGCGTGGTCAAGGCATCGATAAGCAACAAGCGGCCGACCAAGGGTTCGCCGAAACCGACCAGCAGTTTCAGGGCCTCCAACGCTTGAAGGCTACCGACCAGCCCTACCAGTGGGCCCACCACGCCGGCTTCGCTACAGGTCAGTTCGGTATCGCTGCCATGCCCATATAAACAGTGGTAGCACGGGCTTTCGGCGCGGCGCGGGTCGAACACCGACAACTGCCCTTCAAGGCGAATCGCCGCGCCGCTGATCAACGGCTTGCCAGCGGCGACGCAGGCGGCATTCACCGCTTCACGGGTGGAAAAGTTGTCGCTGCAATCGAGCACCACGTCCACCGCTTCTACCGCGGCGGCCAGGGAATCGGCATCCAGCGCGGTGCGATGGGCGACCAGTGTGATTGCCGGGTTGATGGCGGTCAGGCGACGCAGGGCCGAGTCGACCTTGGCCTGCCCGACGCTGTCGGTGTCATGGATGATCTGGCGCTGCAGGTTGGTCAGGTCGACCGTGTCGAAGTCCGCCAGATGCAACTCGCCCACACCGGCCGCCGCCAGGTACAACGCAACCGGTGCACCCAGGCCACCGAGGCCGACGATCAACGCACGGGCGTTTTTCAGGCGCAATTGGCCGTCGATGTCGACATGCTGCAACAGAATCTGTCGGCTATAGCGCAACAGCTCCTGGTCGGTCAGCATGGGCGACGCCCCAGGGTAATGCGCTCGTGACCGCCGAGGTCGATGCGGCTGTGGACCTCTTCAAAGCCTTCACTCAATAGCAGGTCGCGCACGGCCGGGGCTTGGTCGTAACCATGCTCCAGCAGCAGTCGTCCGCCGGCATTCAGGTGAGCGGGGGCTTCTTTGATGATCAGGCGCAAGTCGTCCAAACCATCATGACCGGCCACAAGTGCGCTGGCCGGCTCAAAACGCACGTCGCCCGCCACCAGGTGCGGATCGTTGGCGGCGATGTACGGCGGGTTGCTGATGATCAGGTCATAGGTATGACCGGGCAGCGCGCTGAACCAATGGCTGTTCAGCACCGTCACGTTATTAAGGTGCAGGCGCTGGCGATTGCGTTCGGCCAGGGCCACGGCCTCCAGCACACGGTCGACGGCGGTGACCTGCCAGGCTGGCCGTTCACTGGCCAGGGCCAAGGCGATGGCGCCGCTGCCGGTGCCCAGGTCGAGGACCTTGGCGGGCGTGGCCGGCAACAATTCCAAGGCCGCTTCCACCAGCAGTTCGGTGTCCGGACGCGGGATCAGCGTATGCGGCGCGACCTCCAGGTCCAGCTTCCAGAAGCCCTGCTGGCCGAGGATATAGGCGACCGGTTCGCCGCCGCGACGGCGCTGCAGGTAGCCGGCGAACGTCAGCGCGTCTTCGCTGCTGACGATTTTCTCGGGCCAGGTGTGCAGGTAGCTGCGGGTTTTACCCAACGCCGCCGCCAACAACAACTCGGCATCCAGGCGCGCGGTAGGCGAGTCGGGCAGGTCGGCGGCGCGCAGCAGGCTGGCAATAATGGTCATTTATTCACCTATCGCCGCCAACTGATCCGCTTGATATTCGGCAAGCAACGGTTCGATCACCGCGTCCACGCCACCGGCGAGGATCTCGTCCAGGGAATAAAGCGTGAGGTTGACCCGGTGGTCGGTGACCCGGCCCTGGGCAAAGTTATAGGTACGGATGCGCTCGGAGCGGTCGCCCGAGCCCACCAGCAACTTGCGCTCGCTGGCAATTGCATTGGCGGCGGCGCTGGTCTGTTGGTCGTTGAGCTTGGCCGACAGCCAGGACATGGCCCGCGCACGGTTCTTGTGCTGGGAACGTTCTTCCTGACACTCCACCACAATGCCCGACGGCAAGTGGGTGATACGGATCGCCGAGTCGGTCTTGTTAACGTGCTGACCGCCAGCGCCCGACGAGCGGTAAGTGTCGACACGCAAGTCAGCCGGGTTGATCTCGATCGCTTCCTGTTCGTCCGGCTCGGGCAACACCGCGACGGTGCACGCCGAGGTGTGGATTCGGCCTTGGGACTCGGTCGCCGGAACCCGCTGCACGCGGTGCGCGCCGGACTCGAACTTGAGCTTGCCGTAGACGTTGTCGCCTTCGACCCGCGCGATAACCTCTTTATAGCCGCCGTGCTCGCCTTCATTCTCGGACAGGATCTCGACACGCCAGCCGCGACGCTCGGCATACCGCGAATACATGCGGAACAGGTCGCCGGAGAAAATCGCTGCCTCGTCGCCGCCGGTGCCGGCACGGATTTCGAGGAACACGTTGCGCCCGTCATTCGGGTCCTTGGGCAGCAGCATGCGCTGCAGGTCGCCTTCCAGCTCGGCCAGTTTTTCCTTGGCTTCGCGGACTTCTTCCACGGCCATTTCGCGCATGTCCGGGTCGCTGTCCTTGAGCAGTGCCTGGGCACCTTCAAGGTCGGCCTGCACTTTGGTCAGGTGTTTGTAGGTCGCCACAATCGGCTCAACTTCGGCGTATTCCTTCGAATAGGCACGGAACTTGGCCTGATCGGAGATGACCTCACCATCGCCGAGCAGCGCGGTCAGTTCTTCGAAACGGTCCTGGAGCACGTCCAGTTTATTGAGCAGTGACGCTTTCATTGCAGTTTTTTATCCGAAGAGCTATCTGACGCGCCCTCACCGAGGGCAAAGAGTTCCTGGGCCATGGCCAGCGCATCGAGGCGGCCTTCGGCGGTAAGCTTTTTTAATTGTACGCTGGGCGCGTGGAGCAACTTGTTGGTAAGGCCTCGGGCCAGTTGCACCAGCACGTCTTCAGCGCTGCTGCCGTTGGCCAGCAAGCGCTGGGCCTTGAGCAACTCCTCGTCGCGCAGGCGCTCGCCTTGCTGACGATACGCCTTGAGCACGTCCACTGCGGCCAACTCACGCAGGCGCACCATGAAGTCGTCTGCGCCGGCGCTGACCATTTCTTCAGCGGCCTGGGCTGCACCCTGGCGGCTCTTGAGGTTTTCGGCGACCACTTCGTGCAAATCGTCGACGCTATAGAGGTAAACGTCGTCCAACTCGCCGACTTCGGGCTCGATATCGCGGGGAACGGCAATATCCACCATAAAGATGGGTTTGTGCTTGCGCAGCTTCAACGCGCTTTCGACCGCGCCTTTGCCAAGAATCGGCAACTGGCTGGCGGTGGAACTGATCACAATATCGCTGCGCACCAATTCGGCCGGGATATCTGCCAGCAGCACGGCATGTGCGCCGAACTGCTCGGCGAGGATGCTGGCACGCTCCAGGGTACGGTTGGCCACCACGATGCGCTTCACCCCCAGGTCATGCAGGTGGCGGGCGACCAGGGTGATGGTCTCGCCGGCGCCGATGAGCAGGGCCTGGCTACGTTGCAAGTCACTGAAAATCTGTTTGGCCAGACTGACCGCAGCGAACGCTACGGACACCGGGTTTTCGCCGATGGCGGTGTCGGTACGCACCTGCTTGGCGGAGTTGAACGTGGCCTGGAACAGGCGACCCAGCAGCGGGCCGACGGTGCCGGCCTCACGCGCCACGGCGTAGGCGGACTTCATCTGGCCAAGGATCTGCGGCTCGCCCAACACCAGCGAATCGAGACCGGACGCCACGCGCATCATGTGACGAACTGCCGCATCGTCTTCGTGCACATAAGCGCTCGCGCGCAGGTCATCGAGGTCCAAATGGTGATAATCGGCCAGCCAGCGCAACACCACATCCGCTGAAAGATGTTCCTGTTCTATATAAAGCTCACTGCGATTGCAGGTCGAAAGGATCGCTGCTTCGCGACTGTCGGTGAGCCGGCAGAGCTGCTGCAGGGCCTCAACCAACTGCTCTGGCGTAAACGCCACGCGCTCGCGCACGTCTACGGAGGCAGTCTTGTGGTTAATACCGAGTGCGAGGAAGGCCATTCAATATCGCTGATGATGTCGGGAAGCCGACAATTGTCCTACTTCGAAAGATTCAGAACAACCACCGTCGTCTATTGTCCTAATGCCTTGTGTCTATAAAGGCCCCCATTGAGACTCGGTTATGTTTGGCCGAAGGCTTGTGTCATGATGATCCGACCGCAGGTTAGTCGTCCTCTTCCTATATGAATAGATCCTCCGCGTTGCTCCTTGCTTTTGTCTTCCTCAGCGGCTGCCAGGCCATGGCACCCGTGTCGCCGGACGGTACCCCGCCGGTGGAAGACAGCACCCCCGCCCCTGAAAAGCCCAAGGTTTATTCCTCGTTCAGTGAAGAAACGGTGTACAGCCTGCTGACCGCGGAGCTGGCCGGCCAACGCAATCGCTTCGACATTGCGCTGGATAACTACGTGACCCAGGCCATCAACACCCAGGATCCGGGCATTTCCGAGCGGGCTTTCCGCATCGCCGAATACTTGGGCGCCGACCAGGCTGCGCTGGACACGTCGATGATCTGGGCGAAAAACGCCCCGGACGATCTGGAAGCACAACGGGCGGCAGCGATTCAGCTGGCGCGCGCCGGGCGCTATGACGACTCCATGGTCTATATGGAGAAAGTCCTGCAGGGCAAGGGCGACACCCATTTCGACTTCCTCGCGCTGTCGGCTGCCGACACCGACCAGGACACGCGCAATGGCCTGATGAAGAGTTTCGACCGCCTGCTGCAAAAACATCCGAAGAACAGCCAACTGGTGTTCGGCAAGGCACTGCTGCTGCAACAGGACGACGAAGCCGACGCAGCCCTGAAGCTGCTCGAGCAGAACCCGCCGGAAGAAGGCGAAATCGCCCCGATCCTGCTGCGCGCACGCCTGTTGCAGAACCTCAATCGCGGCAAGGAAGCGATTCCTCTGCTGGAAAAAAATATCAAGAAGTATCCGGACGACAAGCGCCTGCGCCTGACTTACGCCCGCATGCTGGTGGAACAGGACCGCATGGAGGACGCCAAAGTGCAGTTCGCCAACCTGGTCCAGCAATACCCGGACGACGACGAGTTGCGTTATTCCCTGGCACTGGTATGCCTGGAAGCCAAGGCCTGGGACGAGGCCAAGGGGTATCTGGAAGAGCTGATCCAGCGCGAAAGCCATGTGGACTCGGCCCACCTGAACCTCGGCCGTATCGCTGAAGAACGCAACGACCCACAAGCTGCCCTGCTCGAATACGCACAAGTCGGCCCCGGCAACGACTACCTGCCGGCCCAATTGCGCCAGGCCGATATCCTGATGAGCAACGGCCGTACCGACGAGGCGGAAAAACGCCTGGCCGCTGCGCGGGATGCCGAACCTGACTACGCGATCCAGCTGTACCTGATCCAGGCCGAGACCTTGTCGGCCAACAAACAGGGCGAGCGTGCCTGGAAACTGCTGCAACAAGCCTTGCTGCAGTTCCCTGACGATTTGAACCTGCTGTACACCCGCGCCATGCAGGCCGAAAAACGCAATGACCTGGCGCAGATGGAAAAAGACCTGCGCCTGATCATCAAGCGCGACCCGGACAATGCCATGGCTCTCAACGCCCTGGGCTACACCTTGTCTGACCGCACGACGCGCTACGCCGAAGCCAAGGTGCTGATCGAACAAGCCCACAAGCTCAACCCGGAAGACCCTGCCGTACTCGATAGCCTGGGCTGGGTGAATTACCGCCTGGGCAACCTGGACGAAGCTGAACGCCTGCTGCGCCTGGCACTGGAGCGCTTTCCCGACCAGGAAGTCGCCGCCCACTTGGGTGAAGTGCTGTGGGCCAATGGCAAGCAGCGCGAAGCACGCCAAATCTGGGAAAAATTCCTCAAGGAACAACCCGAAAGCCCTATCCTGCGCGGCACCATCAAGCGCCTGACCGGATCCGAGACCCTTTAAGCTTATGTTCTTGCGCCACGTTATCGTTTTCAGCTTCATTGCCCTGCTCGCCGGTTGCGCAGGCTTCGGTTCCCGTGAATCCGTCGAAGGCCAGGGCAACCCGGCGCAATGGCAGCAACACAAGGACCAGCTCAGCAGCATTGATGGCTGGCAAATCGAAGGCAAAGTCGGCGTCCGCGCCCCCAAGGACTCCGGCAGCGGTACCTTGTTCTGGCTGCAACGCCAGGACTACTACGATATTCGCCTGTCGGGTCCTCTGGGCCGTGGCGCGGCGCGCCTGACCGGTCGACCGGGACACGTCAGCCTTGAAGTGGCCAACCAGGGTCGCTATGAAGCCACCTCGCCGGAAGAACTGCTTGAACAACAGATTGGCTGGAAGCTGCCGGTGTCTCATCTGGTCTGGTGGGTACGCGGCTTGCCCGCACCGGACAGCAAGAGTCGCCTGAGCCTGAACGGCGATAGCCGCCTGTCGACGCTGGAGCAGGATGGCTGGCAAGTCGAGTATTTGAGCTATGTGGAACAAAGCGGTTATTGGCTGCCCGAGCGCATCAAGCTGCACGGCCCCGACCTTGATGTCACGCTGGTGATCAAGGACTGGCAACCGCGCAAACTGGGGCAATAACGTGTCGGTACAAACATTGACCCTGCCCTCCCCGGCCAAACTCAACCTGATGCTGCACATTCTGGGTCGCCGTGAAGACGGCTATCACGAACTGCAGACGCTGTTTCAATTTCTCGACTACGGCGATGAGCTGACCTTCGCCGTGCGCGACGATGGCGTGATCCAGCTGCATACCGAATTCGAAGGCGTCCCTCACGACAGCAACCTGATTGTGAAGGCGGCGAAAAAACTTCAGGCGCAATCCAGTTGCCCGCTCGGCATCGATATCTGGATCGATAAAATCCTGCCCATGGGCGGCGGTATCGGTGGCGGCAGCTCGAATGCCGCGACGACTTTGCTGGGCCTGAACCACTTGTGGCGCCTGGGCTGGGACGATGATCGCCTGGCTGCGCTGGGCCTGACGCTGGGCGCCGACGTCCCGGTTTTCGTGCGCGGGCACGCCGCTTTCGCCGAGGGTGTGGGCGAAAAACTCACCCCGGAATACCCCGAAGAGCCGTGGTATGTCGTTCTTGTTCCGCAAGTATCTGTAAGTACAGCAGAAATTTTTTCAGATCCGCTGTTGACACGTAACTCTCCTCCCATTAAAGTGCGCCCCGTTCCCAAGGGAAACAGTCGAAATGACTGCTTACCGGTTGTAGCAAGGCGTTATCCAGAGGTACGTAACGCTTTGAATTTGTTAGGTAAATTTACCGAAGCAAAATTAACCGGAACTGGAAGTTGTGTGTTTGGGGGCTTCCCAAGCAAAGCTGAAGCTGATAAAGTCTCGGCCCTTCTTACAGAGACCCTTACAGGGTTTGTAGCAAAGGGAAGCAACGTTTCGATGTTGCATCGCAAGCTGCAAAGTCTGCTCTAAAGGAACCGAGTGTTAGGCACTCGTTGCAACAGATACAGGGGCGTCGCCAAGCGGTAAGGCAGCAGGTTTTGATCCTGCCATGCGTTGGTTCGAATCCAGCCGCCCCTGCCATTTTCCTATACTCATCCAGGTTACCCTCAGCCTCTAGGTACTGCGCGTGTCCAAGATGATGGTCTTTACGGGGAACGCCAACCCCGATCTGGCTCGACGTGTCGTACGTCAGCTGCATATCCCTCTCGGTGACATCTCTGTCGGTAAATTTTCCGACGGCGAAATTACAGCCGAGATCAATGAAAACGTTCGCGGTAAAGACGTTTTCATTATTCAGCCGACTTGCGCTCCGACCAACGATAACCTGATGGAACTCGTCGTGATGGCTGATGCCTTCCGCCGCTCCTCAGCGACTCGAATCACAGCTGTAATCCCTTACTTTGGTTATGCCCGTCAGGATCGCCGTCCGCGCTCCGCACGTGTGGCTATCAGCGCGAAAGTCGTTGCTGACATGCTGACCGTGGTAGGCATCGACCGTGTTCTCACGGTTGACCTGCACGCTGACCAAATCCAGGGGTTCTTCGATATTCCGGTAGATAACATCTACGGCTCCCCCGTATTGGTGGATGACATCGAAGACCAGCGCTTTGAAAACCTGATGATCGTGTCCCCGGACATTGGTGGCGTCGTGCGTGCACGGGCCGTTGCCAAATCCTTGGGCGTGGACCTCGGGATCATCGACAAACGCCGCGAGAAAGCCAATCACTCTGAAGTGATGCATATCATCGGTGATGTCGAAGGGCGTACCTGTATTCTGGTTGATGACATGGTCGACACCGCCGGCACCCTGTGCCACGCGGCGAAAGCCTTGAAAGAGCACGGTGCCGCTAAAGTCTTCGCCTACTGCACACACCCAGTGTTGTCTGGCCGAGCGATCGAGAACATCGAAAATTCCATGCTGGACGAACTGGTGGTGACCAACACCATCCCGTTGTCCGCTGCTGCTCAAGCCTGTTCGCGTATCCGTCAATTGGATATCGCACCGGTTGTTGCCGAGGCGGTTCGCCGCATCAGCAATGAAGAATCGATCAGCGCGATGTTCCGTTAAGGGTCAAACCTTCGGTCCATCTCACTGACGAAAAGCGCCCCGCCCCGACATGTTGTTGGGGCGGGGCTTTTTTGCCCATGTCGAGTCTGGCGCTGGTCGCAAACGCCGCTCGATGATGGCTATTTTGGAGATACAACATGAATGACTTTACTCTGAACGCCCAAGCGCGTACTGACCTGGGGAAAGGTGCGAGCCGCCGCCTGCGTCACGCCGCCAACATCCCAGCCGTTGTATACGGTGGTAACAAGCCTGCTGAATCCGTGACTATCCTGTCCAAGGAAATCGCCAAGCTGTTCGAAAACGAAGCTGCCTACAGCCACGTTATCGAACTGAACGTCGACGGCACCAAGCAGAACGTCATCGTTAAAGCGATGCAGCGTCACCCGTCCAAGCAGTTCATCATGCACGCTGACTTCGTTCGCGTTGTTGCTGGCCAGAAACTGACCGCTATCGTGCCTGTGCACTTTGTTGGTGAAGACGCTCCGGTCAAGAAAGGCGGCGTTGTTTCCCACACTGCTACCGAGCTGGAAGTAACCTGCCTGCCGAAAGATCTGCCTGAGTTCATCGAAGTCGACCTGTCGGCCGCTGAAATCGGCACCATCATTCACTTGTCCGACCTCAAGGCCCCTAAAGGCGTTGAGTTCGTTGCACTGGCTCACAACGACGACAAGGCTGTTGCCAACGTCCACGCGCCACGTGTTGTAGCTGAAGATGAAGAAGGCGAAACCGCTGCAGAGTAATACTCTCTGTGACGTCGGAGCTTGAGGAAACATCGCGGACCGGAACGTAGCGAGAAAGCGGGCGATAACGCGGCGTTTACTCTTGAGTAAATGATGTAATGTCGTCCACTTTCGCCGCACGCAGGTTGCGGCGATGTTATCCACAACTCCAAAGGAAGGGCCCCTGTCGTGACTGCCATTAAACTGATCGTTGGCCTGGGAAATCCAGGCGCCGAATACGAACAGACCCGGCATAACGCGGGGGCCCTTTTTGTTGAGCGCATCGCCCACGCCCAGGGTATAAACCTGGTGGCCGATCGCAAGTATTTTGGCCTGACCGGACGCTTCTCGCATCAAGGTCAGGACGTTCGTCTGCTGATTCCCACCACCTACATGAACCGCAGCGGCCAGGCTGTCGCGGCGCTTGCGGGCTTCTTCCGGATCAAACCCGAAGAGATCCTGGTGGCCCATGACGAACTGGACCTGCCACCCGGTGTAGCCAAGCTCAAGCTGGGCGGCGGGCATGGCGGGCACAATGGCCTGCGCGACATCATCGCGCAGCTGGGTAATCAGAATAATTTCTACCGTCTGCGGCTCGGCATTGGCCACCCAGGCGTTGCCAGTATGGTTTCAAATTTCGTCCTGGGTCGTGCGCCACGCGCCGAACAGGAAAAACTCGATGCCAGCATCGATTTTGTCCTCGGCGTGCTGCCGGATATCTTCGCCGGTGAATGGAACCGCGCGATGAAAAACCTGCACAGCCAGAAGGCCTGACTCTTACCGAGGGGAAACACCATGGGATTCAATTGCGGCATCGTCGGCCTGCCCAACGTCGGCAAATCCACCCTGTTCAACGCCCTGACCAAGTCCGGTATTGCAGCGGAGAACTTCCCCTTCTGCACCATCGAGCCCAACAGCGGCATCGTGGCTATGCCGGACCCGCGCCTGCAGGAACTGGCGGCGATCGTCAATCCCAAGCGTATCCTGCCGACCACCATGGAATTCGTCGACATCGCGGGCCTGGTAGCCGGCGCGTCGAAAGGTGAAGGCCTAGGCAACAAGTTCCTGGCCAACATCCGTGAAACCGATGCGATCGCCCACGTGGTCCGCTGCTTTGAAGACGAAAACGTGATTCACGTCTCCAACAGCGTCGACCCGAAACGCGACATCGAGATCATCGACCTCGAACTGATCTTCGCCGACCTCGACAGCTGCGAAAAGCAACTGCAAAAAGTCGCGCGTAACGCCAAGGGCGGCGACAAGGACGCAGTGGTCCAGAAAGGCCTGCTGGAGCAGCTGATCGCTCACTTCACCTTGGGCAAACCAGCACGCAGCCTGATGAAGAGCATGAATACCGATGAAAAAGCGGTGATCAAAGGCTTCCATCTGCTGACCACCAAACCAGTCATGTACATCGCCAACGTCGCTGAAGACGGCTTCGAGAACAACCCATTGCTCGAC
The DNA here is from genome assembly GCF_020093335.1 of Pseudomonas fluorescens group sp. Lineage (NCBI taxonomy): Bacteria > Pseudomonadati > Pseudomonadota > Gammaproteobacteria > Pseudomonadales > Pseudomonadaceae > Pseudomonas > Pseudomonas fluorescens group sp. The sequence goes on from NZ_JAIOKW010000014.1 coordinate 87,243, forward strand.
GTGGTCAAGGCCATCGCCGACGAGGAAGGCGCGATCGTGGTGCCGGTGTGCAACAAGATCGAGGCGGAAATTGCCGAGCTGGATGACGGCGAAGAAAAGGACATGTTCCTTGAGGCCCTGGGTCTGACAGAGCCTGGCCTGAACCGCGTGATCCGCGCCGGTTACGAGATGCTGCACCTGCAAACCTACTTCACCGCCGGTGTCGAAGAAGTCCGCGCCTGGACCGTCAAGGTCGGCGCTACCGCGCCACAGGCCGCCGGTGTGATCCACACCGACTTCGAAAAAGGCTTTATCCGCGCCGAAGTGATCGCCTATAACGACTTTATCCAGTTCAAGGGTGAAGCCGGTGCCAAGGAAGCGGGTAAATGGCGTTTGGAAGGTAAGGAATACATTGTTAAAGATGGCGATGTGATGCACTTCCGTTTTAACGTGTAAACGTTAACTGCGGTTTATACCGCGAATAAAAAGCCGATGCAGTGCATCGGCTTTTTTGTGGGCGCTGTTTATCAGCATTCAACAACACGCACGCCAAGCATCAAAAATTTTCAGACGTCTCCTACTTACACTGCTATATCTTATTACCCGAAAATAAATCCAAGTTAAAACCAAACTTATCCTACACGATATTGGTAATTCGCACGCTCAACAACAAGTGACAACACTTATAAAATTCTATCTACTGAACCGAGCCTACATGCCAATAGTGAAGCAATAGCGATTATGGAGTAATCATTCAATGTCGGCCTCTGACACTATGGACAATGAAGCGGATATTTCACTGCTTGAAGGCCCCGACATTGAAGAAATACTGAGCGGCACTGCCCAGCTCAATATAGATATTTTGCTGCTGGGAGAAACCGGAACCGGTAAGGACACCTTGGCGCAGCGAATCCATCGTTTATCCGGACGACGGGGGAGTTTCATCGCTGTGAACTGTGCCGCCATTCCCGAAACCCTCGCGGAAAGCCAACTGTTCGGCGTCAATAGCGGAGCCTATACAGGCGCTGTACAGTCCAGGGCAGGCTTTATCGAAGCCGCACATCTAGGCACCTTGTACCTGGATGAAATCGACAGCATGCCGCTTTCCTTGCAAGCCAAGCTACTGCGCACGCTTGAATCGCGCGGTGTCGAGCGGCTCGGCTCGACCCGGTTTATTCCTGTAGACATGCGCGTTATCGCATCGGCTCAACAGTCGCTATACGAAATGGTTGAACGCGGGACTTTCCGGCGAGACCTGTATTTTCGTTTGAGTGTCGTCAACATCCAGCTCCCGTCTTTGCGAGAGTGCAGAGATCGTATAATCCCGCTTTTTTTGACCATGATCCGCCAAGAAGCGGAATCGTTTAAATGCCCTTATCCCCAGCCTCCGAGCTCCTTGTTACAACAGTTGTTATGCCATCCCTGGCCTGGCAACGTTCGCGAGCTGAGTTCCACGGCTAAACGCTTTGTTTTAGGCCTTCCTCCACTCTCAGTGAGGGGTAAGAATCCTAAGATATCTGAAGCAAGCCTCAAAGAACGCTTACAACGTATTGAGAAGTCACTGATTGAGGAATCACTGCATCGGCACAACGGCAATGTGGACCTGGCGGCGGCTGACTTGAGAGTTGCCAAACGTACATTCTATTACCGGATGAAACAACTTGGGATTGACTAAACGAATAGCCTAAACCCTAACGTCGTTACAAAAAAGCTGGAAGCTTCCAGTTTTTTTGCAACAGCTTGGAACTACTTAAACAGCGAATGCCACACAGTTAACGTCAGACATCATATTGTAAATCCATGCAAAAAGATGATGGCTGAATAGTGCACTATATTTCAAACTAGCGAAGTGGAGAAGGTCCATGTCTCAAATTAATGGTTACGGTTCCTACAACCCCTATAATTCCGCCTACGGCGCCGGCGATACCGCTGGAAACCCCACCCTTGATGCAGAAAGTCAGCGATCGAAGGAAATTCAGGCTCAAGGCCTGAAGCTGAGCAACGACGCAACGCAAGATACCAACGTCAAAGGCGCTGCTGAGAAAAGGCGTTAATGCAAGACCTCCTCGGCTCACCGGCCGAGGAGGTGCATCTTGTATTAAAAAGAGACGACCCTTCAAGCCTGCGTAACAGTACCATCGCTCACCTATTGGGATTACCGATGCTTGTACAAGACAATAGCTCAATCGCGCTTAGCAGCCATAAAAGCACCGTTCAATCATCTGATCGTTCACCCTTAAGTACGGATGTCGACTTTTTTACCTCACAACTCGAACGTCCCCTTTCGACAAATCCTATGGAAGTACAATTTGAAACGACGAGTTTGCTGACGAACGCGGCAATGGCGCTCGATACAACAAAAAATAAAATAGCGAGAGACCTTAGCAGACTCAGCAAACACATCGACAGAGAGGCATTACGTAAGTATCCAAATGATCTTTCCAACGCATTGCTCATGTCGAATTTGCTCGTAAAAACCCTCGGTAAAACAACTCAGTGCATCGACAAAATATGCAACCTGCAGTAGCGAACAGGTACTTCCTGCAGCCAACGCTATTGGCGCTCACCCTTCTGTTTCTGTTGAGTGGTTGCGGTGACCGTGTCGAACTGCATCGACAACTTTCCGAGCAAGAGGCCAATGAAGTCATTGCAGAACTGGCAGACAAGCATATTCGAGCTCGAAAGATCCCGACCAAGGATGGTGTAACGGTAAGTGTTGATACAAACGACATAGGCCGAGCTGTTCGCACGCTGGAGGCTGTGGGCCTGCCCAAACTCGCTCGCGCCACACTCGGCGATACGTTTCGCAAAGAGGGCGTTATCTCTACGCCACTGGAAGAGCGCGCGCGCTACATCTACGCCTTATCCCAAGAGCTCGAAGCCACCCTGTCGAACATCGACGGTGTCATCGTTGCCCGAGTGCACGTCGTGCTTCCCGAGCGCATTGCGCCAGGAGAACCTGTGCAGCCTGCATCCGCCTCGGTTTTCATCAAACACGATCCTCGCCTTGATCCCGATAATATCCGAGCCCGGGTTCGCAGAATGGTCGCAAGCAGTATTCCGGGGATGACCACCGCTGTGGATAATCCACAAAAACTTACCGTCATATTTGTACCCGCCGTGGCTTACCAGGAACAAAAGCGATTGGTCTACTTCGGACCTTTCTTAATCCCGGCAGATGACCGCAGCTTTTGGTGGACCTGCTTGGTCGGTGTGCTGGGTGGTTTGATTTTTACGGTGGCCGGCTCACTCTTCCTGTTGAACCGGCGACAGCGGCTGGCGCAGGCGATACCTGAGGTAACGACAGGTCCTGTACATGATCATTAGCCATTCCCTATCCATGAGTGACCGTCTTGCTTGGGCTCAATGGTGGGCATTTCCCTGGAAGACCTCTCACGAAAGCTGGACATCTTTTTACCCTGAAATTGCCTTGATCCATTGCTGTGAGGCCCTGATGAAGAACGGACTTGCAGGTGCTGCTCCCTCCTTGCCTCCTCCACCTCAGTTTGCGGTGCTCCGATTGGCGCTTGCCTCAACGGACCAACTCAACCTCGCGCTCAAATTGATTCACCTTACTGTCGCGCCTCAATCTGCACCCTCCTTGAACGAAGGCGATGATCTATGGTGCATGAGCCTTTCCAAAGCCCTCTCACCTGACATGCTTCTGCCCGAAGATGACCCTTTGCAATTACTGTGCAATTGGATCGCGCCCACTGTCTGGCAGCGGCTTCGATTACGTTTTCCCGTTGAGCGAGTTCTCACGGTGGAAGAAAGAGCTCCCGTATTCGAAAACGCGTGCAGCCGATTGATCACGCTCTGGCAAGCCGTGGTCTGGCGTGTCACATCAAGAAACAGCCACGACACGCTTCCTGACATGCACAAGCCAGGAGATCGATAATGCTTCAACTACACAAAATTGAGTTGCACCAGAACGCTGCCAGTTTTCCAAACCCCTTGGTTCCCCGAGAAGTACTCGCAGACGTCGAAAACGCCAATCAGCTCCTGTCGCATGCACAAGCGAAGGCTGACGAGCTGATAAGAAGAGCGGGTGAGAAATGTGAGGCGATGCAGAAGCAAACCTCGTTAGAATTCTGGCAACGCGCCGACAAGCAACTCAAGTGCTGGGAACATGAGCGTGAGGGAATTCTGGCAAGCCTTGAACACCACGCGACCTTAGTCATCAACCAGGCCATCCAGCGCATCCTTGACGAGACTGTCGAGCCTCAGCGCCTGCAAGCTCTCATACAGCAGCTGCTGGCTAGTCAAATACCGCAGGTCAACGCGACGCTACTGTGCTGCCCAAGCGAATTCGAGCATGTAAAGAAGTACCTTGCTTCGTACGGGGCGACACTCTGGAAGCTGCAACCAGACGCCACTGCCCTCCCTCAAACCCTGACACTGAGGACAAACGAGGGAGATTTTCTTATCAACTGGAACTCAATGCTCGAGATGCTTCTTAAACAGAGTCGATAAAATCAAAAGCCCTTGCTCAATGGTTCACCTCGTATCAAATAGTTTCTTGTGCATGGAACTGATTGACTAGTACACACCACAACACAAAAAACATCGAGGAATAACTATGCGCTCTTTAAGCAACTTATCGCTTCAGCTTGCGAGAAACAGCACCACCGCAAACCAGAAAGTCGTGCGCGCGGGTGAGGATCCTGAAACATCGGAAGACATTCAGGCGTTCTACTCACTCATAATGCAGCAAGACTTCGCCAACTTTGCCTATCTAGAGCAAGGGCGCGTCATTCACGAAACGATCAAAACAACCCTCGAAAGCTTTCAGTAATTTGAAAGCCCTTATCATCGACTGGTTGAAGAGCGGCAAAGAACAAATCACCCTACTTGAAGGACAAGACGAAATTATAATTAGCCTTCAAGGTGGTGGGGTGTTGGTGTACGTCAGTCTGTCTTCAACTTCTTTTAATAACACCGAACTGCAATGTTGGATGCGGATCAGCTTCGCGAGCCTGGCCCACTTTCAAGGCGCATTGGCGCGAGCACCTAGCAGTGGAGCGCTCTGGATTATCCAAAGTCTTCAAGGGACGCCTGATGCGCTTCGCGTGCTCGCAAGCGTCGAATCGCTGCTCAACCAACGTGATACTTGGCGCGCCATGTTCGCACGCCTGAATAAGCCAGCCCATCCGCTCAAACCAACTTCACTACGTGCGTTGCGGCATTAATCAGGAAAGTTCCTATGCATAACAAGATCTCTAAGCATACCTGCTTGCATATTGATCCGCCTGACACTTCATCCAGGCGCGCCAAATGGCAATGGCTGGTTCTATTAGGCTGCATAATGGCTCCGGCGCACAACCTACTCGCAGCCATCCCCGCCGAGTGGAAAAACACCGCCTACGCCTACGAGGCCGACCACAAACCACTACGTGAAGTGCTCGAAGACTTCGCCCAGACCTTTGGCACGCAACTGCAAATCGAAGGCTTGCTGGAGGGCGACGTCAACGGCAAGATCCGCGCGAATACCCCGCAATCCATGCTGGATAGACTCGGCGTTGAGCACCGTTTTCAGTGGTACCTCTACAACAACACCTTGTTCGTCAGCACGCTGGACCAGCAGGAATCCGCGCGCCTGGAAGTCTCCTCGGAGACTATTTCCGACCTCAAGCAAGCGCTGACCGATATCGGCCTGCTTGATAGCCGTTTCGGCTGGGGCGAATTGCCTGAAGACGGTGTCGTATTGGTCTCCGGCCCCAAAACCTACATCGACCAGATCAAGCAGTTCAGCAGCAAACGCCGCTCGGCGGATGAAAAACAGAGCGTGCTCAGCTTCCCACTCAAGTTCGCCAATGCCGCAGACCGCAAAGTGGACTACCGCGGTGAAAAGCTCGTTGTCCCCGGCGTCGCGAACATTTTGCGGGGACTCTTGGAGCCCCGCTCAGCCTCGACGCTAACGGGGATGAGCCAACCCGATTCATCCCAGCCGTCCCCTCTAACCCCCAATGTACCTCGGCTGGGCAATCCGTTACTGGGCCAAATGCTCGGTGCAAATGGCAACGCAGGACAATTGGACACGGGTCCGACAGTCACGCCACGCGCCCCGGTCTCCAAGAGCCGGATCCGCGTCGAAGCCGATGTGCGCAATAACGCTGTGCTGATCTATGACCTGCCGGAACGCCAGGCCATGTACCGCGACCTGATCACTCAACTCGACGTCGCGCGCAAGTTGATCGAAATCGACGCAATCATTCTCGATATCGAACGTACGCAATTGCGTGAATTTGGGGTGAACTGGGGTTTCCAGAACAGTCGCTTCCGCGGAGGCGTCAACATGGCACCTGGCACCTCGTCGCAGGTGTCGATTGAAAACCGTGATCGTTTTTACGCCGACATCCGCGCACTGGAGGCCAAGGGCCTGGCAACCATGGTCTCCAACCCTTCTGTGCTCACCCTGGAAAACCAGCCGGCGGTGATCGACTTCAACCGCACCCAATACATCTCCCCCGGCAGAGATTACGCAACCATTTTGCCTGTCACGGTGGGCACCAGCCTCCAAGTGGTTCCCCGGGTAACGACGGGCCGCGGCGTTCACCAGATCCATTTGGTCGTCGATATCGAAGACGGTAATTTCGACGAAACCAATCCCGAGCGAGACCCCAATCACCCCGACGTTCGCCGGGGCAAGGTCAGCACCCAGGCCGTGATGCAGGAGAAGCGTTCGCTGGTAGTGGGTGGCTTCCATGTCACAGACAGTTCCGACCAGCAAAAGAAGATTCCGCTGCTGGGGGATATTCCGTTGCTGGGCAAGACGCTGTTCTCTTCGACAGAACGCCACAACAATCGCCGTGAACGCTTGTTTATCCTGACACCCCGCGTCATCGGCGACCAGGACGACCCGTCGCGCTACTTGCCACAGGACGACCAGGCTGAGTTACAAGCGGCCCTCACACCACTGGCCAGGCGCTATTCGCCGCATCAGCCGGTGATCAAACGCAGTGACATCATCACGACGCTGGCCCGCCTAGTCAGTGGGGAAGTGCCCAAAGCGTTCAACGCCGCGCCGATGCCGCTGGGGCTGAACACCTTGTGCAGCACCCGTGACTTGCTGGCGCTGAATACCGAGCGCAGCCAGTGGTACGCCGGTCCGGACTACAACGTGGCGGTGGTCGTACTGCGCAACCAGTTCAAACGCAATGTGCGTATCGATGAAAAGGAATGCAGCAACTCGCAGACCCTGGCAGTCACCGTATGGCCGCGTGCCTGGCTCAAACCGGGTGAAGAAGCCGAGGTGTTTATTGCCATGCGCCCCGTGGTGAAGGATGAACACCTCAGTGTGCCCCGCCCCTCCTTGATCACTCCCACTCAGAAGGCCACGCCATGAAACACCCTGTACTGTGCGTCATGCTGATCGGCGCTGCACTGCTCGTCGCCGGCTGCACCCCCACCTGTAAGGGCGATTCGTGCTCACGCCCACAATCGACCAAGGACAAGATGGTGATCTGGTGGCCGCCGCAAATGCGCGTTGAGCCGGGCCCCGCCGGCGAACGTGCGGATTACCAGACGGTATCGCTGGAACGGTGAGGTCCTCGTAAATGCCCGACGATCAACGCAAGGTATTTCTGGACAACCTGGTGAGCGGCACTGCTGCTCACCTGCCGCTCGCGCCCGGTATCAAGGTAAGCGCACTGCACGCTGGAGATCGCCCGGGACTCGCCCTGCAAGTTGCTCGCGAAGCGCTGCAGACCGGGCAATTGCAGCGGGTATTGGAGCTTCGCTGTGAGCACGCGCTGGCGTTCGATGGGTGTTTTGTTTACCTCGACGCCCAGTACGCCCTGGTGATCTGGCACGCACTGCCTGCCTCCAACAGCGCGCTCGACAAGATCCTCAGCCGGATGCTGTCACTGGCCGGCCTGCAAGCCTTGGATACCAGCTCGATCCGCTGATCAGTGCCGTTCAAGCTCCGGCAATTCCAGGGTTTCGCGCTTAGCCTCATCATCAAGCTCGCGCAAGGTGCGGTAAATCAGCGCCACGGCCCGCAAGGTCTCGCGCGGGATGCTTGCGCCCAGCTTTTTCGTGTAGAGCGTGCGCGCCAGCCATACGCATTGGATCACCGGCACATCGGCCGCCTTGGCGCGGCGGATCAATGTGCGCGCTTCATCGTCGGTGCCTTTGCTCACCAGCATCGGCAGCGGCGTTTTACCGGGGCGGTAATACAGGGCGACAGCAAAGTGCGTCGGGTTGACCACCAGCATGTCGGACTCCTCCAGCTTGGGCAGCTTGACCTTGGGTTCTTCCTGGGCCAATTGATACGCCAGCGAACGCCGCTGCCCTTTGACGTGGGGGTCACCCTCCATGTCTTTGTACTCCTTGACCACCTCCACCTGGGTCATGCGCATGCGCTTGGCGAAAAAGTGCCTCACCATGATCAGGTCGATAAGCGCCAGCACCAGCAGCATACCGAGGCAGACATGCAGCAAGTGACGAAACAGCGCAATCAACGCCAGGATGTAACTTTGCAGATCGCTGGTGGCCAGGTTGATCAGCGTGCCCAATGAGGGCCAGATCACTACATACAGAATCGAAGCAATCAGGCAGGCCTTCGCAATGCTCATCAGCAGGTTCATCAACTGCTGGGCAGAGAACATCTGCTTGACTTGGCTGATAGGGTTGAGGCGATTGAAATCCAGCTTCAGCGTCTCGGGAGCGAACAGCAACCCGAACTGCATCCAACTGCTGATCAGCTTCGTGGTAATCGCCACCCCGACCATCAACAGGGCGAACGAAAAAAACACTGTCATCCCCTCAAACAGCACTTCTTCCAGCGCTCGCGTAAAGGGCTGGGTCAGGCGTGACAACGGCAGTAGCATCAGTTGCTGGAAACGTTGCAGGCTGGTCTCGGCGGTGAACAAGGCGATCTCGCTGATGGCCGTCAATGCCAGCAGCTTTGCAACGTCCTGGCTTTGGGCGACCTGGCCTTTCTTGCGCTGGTCACGCAGTTTCTTGGCTGACGCGGGGTGCTTTTTTTCGCCCGAGTCACTCATGGGATTGCAACCTTGATCAATAGCCCGAGTGAGTGTTTCAGGTCGCCCAGCAGGCTCATACGCCCGACGATCAGGTCCTGCAGCAGCGCAAAGTAGAGAAGAAGGATGCCGATACCCGCCAGGCTTTTGACCGGTGGCGCCAGCGTGCTGACCTGCAATTGCTGACTGTAGACGCCCAGCAGCGCGATGCCGAACTCCAGCAACAGCAACACTGCGATAAAGGGCGCGGCGTAGAGCAACATGTGCGTGAAGGTGTCACCCAACAGGTCGATGAACACGCTCATGCCATTCGCCGCCGGCAGCGGGAACCATGCGGTGGGAGGCCAGATCAGGTAGCTGTCCCAGATCACCTGGGTCAACGTGCCCAACCCCAGGCTCACCATCAACAGGAAAATCGCCAGTTGCTTGAACAAGTGTCCAATCGGCGTCGCATCCGGCCCCAACGAGGGGTTGAGCTGGCCGCCAGCCAAAGCGCCGCGTTGGTTATCCAGCAGCGCCCCCACTGACTCGAACATCCAGAACGGCATCGCCAGCAGCACGCCCAGTAGAACCCCCAAGGCCACCTCCTTGAGCACCAGCGCCCCCAATAGAATCGCGGAGTAATCCTGGCCTGCCAACGCCGCATAGATACCCGGCGCAGGCATCAATGCCAAGACCATCACGAGGGTATGGCGCGGCATGCCCCGTATATGCTGGAAACAGAACGCTGCCACCAGGATGCCGCAGGGGTAGATCCGCGCCATGCCGATCACCAGGCTGGGCAAATACTCGAGATAGAGCAGCACGGGCAGGCCCTCAGTTCAGGGCCGAGCGGCCGATCATGTCAAAGGTCAGGTTGATCAGTTGGATCAACTCCACGCCTATCCAGCGGCCGGTCATGATCAGTGTGATCCCCACCGCCACCAGCTTGATGCCGAAGGGTAGCGTCTGGTCCTGCACCTGCATCAGTGCCTGGACCAGCGACGTCATCACGCCTACCACCACCGCCACCAACAAAGGCGGTGCCGACAGCACCACCACCAGCAACATGCCCTGCTTGAACAGTACGATTGGTTCCATAAGCCCCTCAGAGATAGGAAAGGAACAGGCTGTCGAGCAAACGCGACCAGCCGGACACCATCACGAACAACAGCAGTTTGAGGGGCAGGGAAATGGTCATCGGCGAGACCATTTGCATGCCCAGCGCCAGCAGCAGGTTGGAGACAATCAAATCGATGACGATGAAGGGGATGTAGATCAGGAAGCCTATCTCGAACCCCGCCTGCAGTTGCGACAGCACGAACGCCGGGATCAGCAGGATAAGGTCTTCGCGTTGCACCTCCTGGGCCATTTGCGCGGGCCACAGGCGTGCAGTGTTTTCCAGCAGGTGCGTCAGCACATCCGGGTCGATGTTGCGCAGCATGAAGGCACGCAACGGTTTGATGGCTTCATTTGCCGTCTGCAGCAGCGTTTGCACGTTACTCAGGTCAAGAGGCAAAGCTTTGACGCTCTCGGCAATTTCATACCCTACCGGCGCCATGATAAATAGCGTGGTCGCAAGCGCAATGCCATTGATAGCCATGCTCGGCGGCACCTGCTGCACGCCGATGGCGTTGCGGGTGATCATCAGCACAATCACGATCTTCAAGAACGCCGTACAGACGACCAATAGCATGGGCATCAACGACAATGCCGCCAAAAATACCGCCAGGACTAAGGGGTCCAACCCTTGCAGTATCATCGACCGAACATCACGCGCGACAACTGCAAACCCAGGCGCCCGTCGACTTCCACCAACTGTCCCTGGCCAATAGGCCGATCACCGTAATAGAGGCCTGCCATGCCCGGTGCGTAACCGGCAATGCCCAGCACCGCGCCCGGCGCGAGGTTGCGCAACTCGCCCAGGGTGAGGTTCAACGTGCCGCAGCGTACGTTCAGCGCCATGCTCAGTTCATCGAATGGCTCGTGACCGAATACGTCCGTCACGGGTTCATCGTCTTCTTCCCCGGCGTAGTGGGGGGCTATGAATTCTTCGTCCACAGACGTCTCCTCGATTGAAGTAAGGGTCAGGCACAACGGCCCACTGTCATCGTCAATGCACCCATGCAATCGGTGTGTGCCAACCTGTACGTAGCCATTGCCCTGGGCTAGAAAAAAGCTCTGCTCAAGCACCAGCACATCACCGACCCGCAGGCTGCGTGCTTGCGCGATCGGTAACTGCAAACGCCCAAGGGTCACCGCGATAGCCAGTCGAAACGACGCGGGCATCGGCCCGGCGCGGCCACGCCACGGGCCGGCATCGCACAAGGCCAGGAAACTCTCGGGGCTCAGCCACACATACCCCTCGACCCGGGTTTGCCCCAGGCTCACACTGAGTCGGCAGCCAAACGCCTTGGTTCGGTCGGTCTCCAGCAATCGCACATAGCCCAACAAGGCTCGCACCTGAGGGCTCAGGTGAAGCTGGAACAGCTCCCAGAACCAGGAATCCGGATCGTTGCCGGAGGGGGCCAACGTCACAGGGCACTCGCCCAGCAGGCTGAGCAACGGACCGGCTTCGGCGAGCGCCAGCACGCCACACACCGTTTCGAAGCACACCGCTTCGCCTCTTGCGGGGGCACGCCCAGGCTCGAGCCGCAACTGGCCACCCTGCCCGGCCACCTGAAACGCCAGGCTCAGGCCACGGCCCAGTCGACGTCGCGCGGCAACCGTGCTGCTCTTAACCAAAGGCACTGTCAGCAGCGGCACTATCATGCGCAGCCGACAGTGGGCAGATGCAGGCTGACCGGCTGACCCAGCGTGGCCGCAAACCGATCCTCACACTGTTGCCGCACGCCGCTTAACCAACGCGCCGTCGCAGCGTCCTCCGCTTCCAGGTCGATACTCCAGGCACCTTGTTCGCGGCGCACACTCGCGTTGATCCGCCCCAGGCGGGGCAAGTACAAGACCGCCTTGAGCGGCCACTGGGGCGCGGCCTGCAGACGCGGCGCCAGTTGCTCGGCAAGCGCCCCGATCATGACAACATCGCCCGACGCCCGGGTTCCGAACAGGGACGCCTGCGCCCCTGAGCCCTCATCGTCAGCGGCCCAACACTGGGCAAACAACCGCGTCAGCTCCGCAGGCACCCCACCTGCGCCCCCGGGTTCTCGCTCCTCTCGCGGATCACGTCGGCGTGGACGTTCAGCGGGTTTATCTGAAACCTGGGTCATGTCGGCTCCTGCGCCAATAAAAGGGATAGCTCCTGAAGTTTTTCCACCTGCCGCAGGCATTCAGTGACCTGTTTCTGGGCTGTGCCGACGCGGGTTTGCTTCTCTTCGCGCTGCCCCTGCAAGGCCTCCAACTGCCCCATGTCCCGCCGGGTATTGGCAGACAAGGAACGCTCCTGGCCGCCCCAGGACTTCAGGGCTTTCAAGGTCAGTACCTGCCCCTGGTGCTGGCTGAGCAACCGAGCACTTTGCAGGGCCTCCTCTTGCCGAGTGTGCTCAAGCGCATCCTGGGCCTGCTGGATATTCGCAAGCAGGGCCTGCTGGGCACGCTTAGCCTCACGCAGGGCGCGCTCGGCCCGATCCGCACGGTGCCGGCGCAGGCGCCTTAGCGTCTCCACTTCACTGAGCAGCACATCAGAATGGGACATAGGTGGTCAGCTCCTTGAGTTGCGCAAGCGTCGCCGCCATCGGTGCAGGCTCACGCAAGTCCTGGCGCAAGAAACCATCGACAGCCTGGCGACTGTCCACAGCCAGGTCGGTCAAGGCATCACTCCCTGGCTGGTATTCCCCCAGCTTGATTGACGTGTGACCACACTGGCATAGTAGAGCGTACGTAGCGCCTGGCGCTCCTGAGGGTCGACAGAGGCCGCCTGCAACGCCACGGCAATGTTCAGGCCCGCCTGGATTTCCCCTTTGTAACGGACCTCCAACTTGGCAATCGCATCACGCGCCAAGGCTGCTTCCGACGGGCGCACCTCGGTGTCCGCCTGGGCCGCCACATACTTGAGCACCACAAACGCGCGTGCCGGGTCCCCGCCCGCGAGTTCCAGCAATTTGTCGACATTCGGTTGCTGCAGCAATTGCCAGCGGATGCGACGTGAAAAACTTGCCAGGGTCGCCTGGGCTGGATGGCCCAACTGATCATAGATATGCGCAAGCTGCTCGGATGGGAGCACGCGCACGCCAATCTTCCTCTCACCCAACGTGCGACTGTTAGTGTCCACTTCCTGGTTGAACAGCAAAGCGAGTTCATCCATGCCCTTGACGGGCGCAGGAACGGAGGACTGGATGACAGCAGGCTGATCCAGCTGTTGGACCGGTTGCACATCGGGGGAAAATTCAACTTTCATGGACAGGCCCGAACAGGAAGAGTGTTTCCCTGTGTGGCAAGACCCGACCAGGCGGTTCCATCAATAGACGATTGCACGGCCATTTTGAAAAGACTTGCACAAGCCTTCAATGGTCTATGCAAGGCGCTGCACAAAATCGCATCAATACAAGATATTTATTTATATAAATCAATACGTTAATAAAAAATTTTCTTTGGCACAGCCAGTGCAAAAGGGGTTCCCGTCGACACCCTTTCGACTGCGTCTACACCAAGGAAAAAACCATGAATATCCCTATTGAAGCCTTAGCGCACCTCGTTGGCAGCTCGCCTCAATTCATGCATCACCTGACAGACGACCAACAAAAAAAACTTCGGCGTTTCATTCACAAACGCGTACTCAACCCCGAAGATGCAGACGATCTTCTGCAATTGACCTACCTGGAAGCCTGGCGCAACCGCGAGCGCTTCAGCGGGAATGCCACGCTCAGCACGTGGATGTGCGGCATCGCGCAAAACCTCATACGCAACCACTTCAGGCGCCTGTACGCCAAGCCGGTGCATTGCGAATTTGACGAGTCGCTCTGGCATGGCCAAGAGGATAACCACAACCTGGATTGGGAGTTTGAAATCAACCGGCGCCTGGAAAAAACCCTGAGTGCCATCGACCACCTGCCAATCGAAATGCGCAAGACGCTCTACGCCTCACTGGAAACCGACGGCAGCTACCAGGACACCGCTGACGCACTGGACATTCCTATCGGCACCGTTCGCTCGCGCCTATCAAGGGCGCGCGAACAGCTCAAACGCGCCACTCAAAACCCGAAGTCTCCTTAACGTCAGGCCACGCGTTGGGCGGCAGGGATATCTGCCCAACGCGATCAGGCTTTTCTGGTACGCGACAGGGTGAATCGCGAACCACTCGTCGTCCGAACCCGTGATTTCGCTTAAACAGTTGAAAGCGCAGATAAAAACTCAAAATAAATACTTGACGCATTCCCGTTCTACGCGAATAATGCGCGCCACTTGGCTACATAGCTCAGTTGGTTAGAGCATAGCATTCATAATGCTGGGGTCCGGGGTTCAAGTCCCTGTGTAGCCACCAAGTACTAAAAACGGCTTACCGAAAGGTAAGCCGTTTTTTTATGCCTCGTGAAAAGTGCCGGGGCCGCCGTAGAGAGGAGGCGATTCAGATCGCTGCTGGTTTTTGTGTCCTCACGCGCTGGTCTGCCAAGTCAATGGTCAGGTCATGCCTGGGCAAGCTGTCCAACGTATCGTTCAGGTTCATTCGCAACGGTTTATCGGGGTCCACTCCGTATTCAAGGTCAGCATTCACACGCTTCTGGGTGTAACTCAAGCCGGCACTGCTGGAAAAGCTGAGATTCGCCCCAGCGGGTATGGACATGCCATGGGACTGGGTGGCGGTGTAGCTCAGGCTCATGCTTTTAACCCGCAGGTTGCGACGATCACTCAGGGCCTGCCGGATCAGCGGCTCGGTATTGTCACCGGCAAGATGGCGACGCTCTATCGTGCGCAGGACCTGCGGCTTGAGCTCCATGCCGAGCTTCACCGAGGTGCCCTCACCGTGCTGCAATTGATTGAGCACCTGGGCAAGCTGAGGGTCGTCCTTTAACCACTGTTCAATGGCCGCTTTATTGGCCGGCGCCACATCATCCAGCCAGGCATGACGCCCATCATCGCGTAGCCCCACGCGTGTGACGGAGGACTCGACCGACGCCAGTTGGCGCAGCCCGTTTTTCACCAGGTCTTGCTGGGTCATCAACTTATCCAACGACTGGCTGATGGCATGGTAAGCGTCCGGCTTGGTCGCCATGGGCGGATGGGCCGCGAGAAATCGCTGCACTGTAGCCAACTGTTGATCCACAGTAGTGCCCGACTGATCAATGCCCGCCAAGTCATGCTTGAAGGTCGACGAATAGGCCGAGACGCTGCGTTTGAGGTCATCAATCTGCGACTGAGTGACCGGCTCCGGATGCTTGAAAGAAAAGCTGAAGGCCTGCGATTCCCCGCGATCAAACTTCACCATGACCGAGAGCTCCGGCAACGCAAACCCAGCCACGCTCGGCCCACCGCTTTCGAGACTGCCTAACGCCAATACATTGACCGGCGCGAAATTGGCCCCCACGCCGCCCTGCCTGAGTAGTTGCGCACTGGTTGACGTCGCTTGGCTGGCGCCCGTTGCGGTGTGCGTGGTGGACTGACTCTTGTCCGCATGCGCGAGATTGAGGTTGCCCACCCAACCGATGCCGGCGCGAATCACTGAGTCCAGCTCGGCGATGTTTTCCTCTGGGCTGTACATCAGGCGTAATTGCGCGAGCGCGTCCAGGCTTACATCACCACTGAGCTTCGAACTCGTGCCGGCAGCGTGCGCGTCACCCAGCGCCAGCAAGTCGTAGACCGTGCCCTGCTCGCCGGTCAGGATCGACATCATCTTGCCAAAATCTGCCTCCTTGACGTCAAATTCGATGCTCGCCCCGGTGGTCTTGGCCACCGCCGCGGTCAGTTCACCAGCGACCCTGAAACCAGGCCCCACCGGCCCCGGCCTGGTGCCTAGCGTCTGCCCCCAGCCCACCGAACCGGCCAGTCGCCGCATATCGTCCGCACTGATGTCAACCCGAGCACCTTTGTCGGTACGGCTGATACTCACGCCGTGGGTGTGAGCCTTGGAGGCTCCCAAAAAAAACTCCACGGATGCCATGGGCTTTATCCCCGTCACCATCAACCCCAGGCTTTTACCTTGGGTACGGCTCGGAGCAAGTGCCTGGCCACTGCCCAGTTGCTGTACCTGCTGGGTCATTGCCTCCTTGATGGACGCATCGGAGGGCATCCCCAACAGGCCCGAGAGATGCCAATGAAGAGCCGATCCTGGTGTTCCAAGGTCCTTGGACAACAATTTGAAGTTACCGTACAGCGACTCCGCCTGACCGTAACTGGCGATACCCTGGCTGGCCATTGTGTGTACAGGGCTGTCTTTAAACGCCTGCATGATGTCGTTCAGCGACGTTTCAATACGCGCCAGGGCAGTTGGGCTATGACCTGACATACCGTCAAGCGCTTGAGCCAGGTCCGCCAATTGCTTGAGCGTGTTCGCATGATGAATCAGGTCGCCCTCGATAAGTGCCGAGGGATGGTCCAGGTCGCGCTTGCGTCCTGGCTGCCAAGCGGGAAGCGCAAGGTTCTGTCCCTCAAAGTTGGCCAACATCACAGCGGTCGGCTTTTCCGCCGACGGAGAGGCCCGCTTGAACGCCTCATACAGCTGATGCAGCGTTGAACCAGGGTTAATCGTCGCCCTGCTCAATGTGGGCCGAGGGTCAAACGCGACCCCGTGTGTATCCCCCAGGCGGCGAGCGCTGGACTGGCTGCTTTTTTCGACCGTGGTCAGTGCGTCGCGGATCTGCCCGGCCACTGCCTGCCGCGGCCCCGGCCCGCTCAGGGACGTGAGCCGCGCCTCCAGATCAGTTGGCACCGGCTTGCTCTGGGCCAGGGGCTGGAGCTGGTCGTGCAAGCGCTTACCGTCCGCGTAGACCGGCTCCAGCCCCCGCCGGCCTTTGAAGTGTTGCTGTATATCCCTACCCATTTGGCTGAGCGATTGCAAAGGGTGGAAGTGCGCCTTGACCCCTTGGAAAAAATCGCGCTTGAGCGGCATGCCCTCCCGCGTTTGCCCCATGACGTTGCTGCTTACCGTCAGCGCACCGCCGGAAAACGGTGCACGCACCGGCATGCCCGCCAACTTATCGGCCAGTGACGGTGCCGGGGTGGTCGATAACATCGGGCCCCACTCCATCGCACTGGCGGTGGCCGTATCCAGTCGGTGGAACTGCTTATTCCACCCGCCCACCAAGTGCTTATCGGCGCCCATCCGCAGCGACTCCAAAGGTTGTCGATCCGGGAGTTCAACCTTGCGCCAACTTTGCGCAATCGCGGTATTGCCTTGCCAGGCTTGATGATCCGCCTTGAACAACTCGCCACCCCGGGTGTGCGCATAAAGATTGCCCTCGTGATCCAACGCCAGTGTCTTTATGTCAATCGGCGGGGACAGGGGCAACGGCCTGGAGACCCCGTCTTGATGGACCTGAAGCTGGTTATCCTGGTCCACGGTGACAAAGTTACGGCCATCCGCCACGGCGAATCCCGTCACGCGCCGGTGGCTATCCCCCGCGAGTACCTCGTCCAGGGAGACGTGCGGGCGCGGCGCAGGAAGAGCCGCCAGATCATGGCTGGCCCCTTCAATCAACGGGTCGCGCACTTTACTGATGGCCACCGCTTTCAACTGCCCGTCTTGCAGTACATAGGCGCGACCATCCAGCCCCCGCTCCAGATGCTCGAGATCCGGTTGGGCCGTGTTTTCCCAGCGTTGGGCCGCGTCATCCCACGTCAGCAGACTGCCGGCATCCAGCGCAACCTTGCCCCGTTGCCCGAGATCAACCGCCGCCGCCAGCGCCTGCAGGCTGGGCAGCGGCAGACCTTTTTCGATCCCCTTGACCAGCACATCGCTGAGGTTCCATTGCGGGCTGAGTGCGTTGCCCTCACTCAAGGGGACGCTGTGCAATTGCTGGCGTGCGTCGCGAACCTGGGCATTGAGTTGCCCCGCGTCATCATGAAAGAACCCTTCCACACTGACGGCCCCCTTCAACGCCCGCTCCAGCGAGTCGACCGGTTGCGGGACCATCGGCAGCGCGTGACCTTGCGCCGTGCGCAGGTCTGCAAAGACGCACTCACCGTCCGAGGTAGCGCCGTACAACGTGCTTCCCGACAACCCAATACGCGTGAGCTGCACAGCTAATCCAGCCTCATCGACGGGGTGCAGGACCTGCCCGCCAACGCCCTGAAGATGCACGCACGAACCCTGCTGGGACTGACTCAGCAGCGCCGTCATGCGCCCTTGCGCGCTGCTGTCTGCAAACCCCTCGGGGGTCTTCAGCAACTGCCCTTCTTTCGTCAGGCCAATACGGCTGAATGCACGGGCATCCGCGTCGGGCGTCCAGGACAACGTGAGGGGTTCAAAGCGAAACAGTCGCCTGCCCTCCAGACGGAACTGCTGGCCCTCTACAGTCGTTTGAACAGCGCTGACACTCCCGATATGAGCACGACCGGGGCTATCGACGGCAGCGCCGGAAGCATCAGGAAGACTGCTTTTGAACACCGCAGCAACCGCCGGCGTGGACTGAATATGGAACAGATACTGGCGCTCATCCTTCATCCGCAAGGTCTGGCTGCCAGCGGCAGAAGGACCGTCGGTCACATAATGTTTATTCGGTTGGTTGAGGTGATGGGCAATATCACGCCCTGCCAGGGTCGTATCAGCCTGTACCTTCCCGTCTTTGAGACCGACATCGAACTGCATCGAGGTCGGTTGCAGCGTTCGATAGTGGTTCAGCGACATGTTCGGCAACAATGGCGGGGGGCTGCGCGGGTGGGACTCCTGGCTCCACCTCGGCAAAAACTTGCTAAGGTCGTGCTGTAATTTCTTAAGAGGGTCGAGTTCTATGTGCATGGTAGTGCTCCCGAACGAAATCAATCACAGCTGTCTAGTGGGCCCCGGCTTTATTTGGTTCCACGTGTGACTAATCACGACGGCAGCTTCATGCACTCGAACAAACCGTTCACCTGTACGCGGGTGATTTCCCGCCACACGGAGCCAACCCGCACGGCACGATTTACCGGTAAAACGCAGTCCCCAAGGACAACAGATCATTCTCAAAATGAACGGAGTTCAGCGCGTGTTTTCAATTTCCCGCCGTCAACTGTCAGTGATTGCCGCAGCCCTCGCGCTCACTGCCTGCCATTCCCCCGTCAACAAACAGCCGCCGGCACCCGAGCTGGGTTCCGGCTATCGTACCGACCTGACGGCCCAACACGCCGAGCGCCATATGGCAGCAGCGGCCAACCCCCTGGCCGCCGAGGCGGGGCGCGAGATGTTGCGCCAGGGCGGTTCGGCGATTGATGCGGCGATTGCGATGCAGGCGGTGCTGACGCTGGTAGAGCCGCAATCATCCGGCATCGGCGGCGGCGCGTTCATCATGCTGTGGGACGGCAAAAACGTGCATGCGTATGACGGCCGTGAAACCGCACCGGCCGGGGCGACCGAGCGGTTGTTCCTGAAGGCCGACGGCAAGCCGATGGCGTTTCCCGACGCACAGGTGGGCGGGCGCTCAGTCGGTACGCCTGGGGTACTACGTGCACTCGAGATGGCACACAAGAAGACGGGCCAGTTGCAATGGGCCAAGCTGTTCGAACCGGCAATCCGGCTGTCGGAAAACGGCTTCGCGATCTCTGCGCGCCTGCACAGTTTGATCGCGGCCGACCGCTACATCGCGCAATCGCCAGAAATGGCGGCGTACTTTTTGAATGCCGACGGCACGCCGAAAGCCACCGGTACGCTGTTGAAAAACCCGGCGTTGGCCGAGGTGTTCAAACGCATCGCCAAGGAGGGACCGGACGCGCTGTACCACGGTTCGATCGCTGAGGAGATCGCCAGCAAGGTGCAGCGCCATCGCAATGCGGGCAGCCTGTCCGTGGCGGATCTGAAGGGCTACACCGCCAAGGAACGCACGCCGCTGTGTACTGACTACCAGCAATGGAAAGTCTGTGGCATGCCACCACCGTCCTCGGGCGGGGTCGCCATCGCGCAAATCTTGGGTACCTTGCAAGCACTGCAAGCCCAGGATCCAAGCCTGGCCATCGCCGCGATGCAACCCGTGAACAGCCCATCACCCGCAGGCCTGGAACCCACACCCGAAGCCGTGCACCTGCTCGCCGAAGCCGGTCGCCTGGCCTTCGCTGATCGCGCGCTTTATATGGCCGACTCGGACTTTGTCCCTGTGCCCGTCGCTGGCCTGGTCGCCCCGGACTACCTGGCCAAACGGGCCGCCTTGATCAGCGAGCGCAGCATGGGCATCGCCAAGCCGGGCACGCCTGAAGGCATCCAGGTGGCGTACGCGCCGGACCGTTCGCCGCTGCGCATCTCCACGTCGCAAGTGGTGGCGGTGGACGACCAGGGCGGGGCCGTCTCGATGACCACGACGGTGGAAGCAGCGTTTGGCTCCCACGTCATGGTCCAGGGCTTTTTGCTCAACAACCAGATGACTGACTTTTCGTTCATCCCCGAAGAGGACGGCCAACGTGTTGCCAACCGTGTGGAGCCCGGTAAGCGCCCGCGTTCGGCCATGGCGCCGACCCTGGTGTTCGACCGCAAAAGCGGCGAATTACTGGCCACGGTAGGCTCGCCCGGCGGCTCACAAATCATCGAGTACGTGAGTAAGTCCCTGGTGGCAATGCTCGACTGGAAACTCGACCCCCAGGCCGCGATCAGCCTGCCCAATTTCGGCAGTCGCAACGGTGCGACCGAGCTGGAAACCGGTATGTTCAGCCCAGCGTTGAAGCAGGCACTCAAGGACAAGGGCCATATGCTCAGCGAGATCGATATGACCAGCGGCATACAGGCCATCGTCCGCACGCGGGATGCCCAAGGCAAGGTGTCGCTGAGCGGCGGCGCCGACCCTCGACGTGAAGGCGAAGCAGTCGGCGACTGAACATGTAGTGAGCGGGCTTGCCCCGCGCGGGGGTGCGAAGCAGCCCTAGGAGGACCGCTGAGGTGGGTCAGTAAAATTTGAGGTGGATGGTTTTAGGGCTGCTTCGCAGCCCAGCGCGGGGCAAGCCCGCTCACTACATGGCCCCCGGGGTGGGTCAGCGACTGATCTTCAACCCCTTGCGCCCCGCATGCCGTTCCAGCGCCAGCTCGATCAAGCGGCTCACCAGTTCGCTGTAGCTCATGCCCGCTGCCTGCCACAGTTTGGGGTACATGCTGATACGGGTGAAGCCGGGCAGTGAGTTGATTTCGTTGATCAGCACGTTGCCGTCGTCGGTGAGAAACACGTCGACCCGCGCCAAACCGGAACAGCCCAGCACCTCGAACGCCTCAATGGCCAGTCCACGAATGCGCTCGCTGGCGTCATGGCTGATAGCGGCCGGCACCACCACTTGGGCGGCCTGGTCGTCGATATATTTGCTGTCGTAGGAATAGAAACCGCTGCTCACCACGATCTCACCACACCCGCTGGCGATGGGGTGCTCATTGCCCAACACGGCGCATTCGATTTCACGGCCCTTTACGGCGGACTCAACCAACACCTTTTCATCAAAGCCCAGGGCCAGTTCAACGGCAGCGTGGTACTCGGCTTCGGTGCCGACTTTACTCACGCCTACAGACGAACCTTGGTTGGCCGGTTTAACGAACATCGGCAGGCCGAGCGTGTTCACCGCCGTATCGAAGGACGTGCGCGTGGCATTGCTGCGGGTCAGCGTGATAAACGGGGTAACGGCGATGCCGGCATCGCGCAGCAAGCGCTTGCTGATGTCCTTGTCCATGCACACCGCCGAGCCAAGTACGTCGGAGCCGACGAAAGGCAGGTCAGCCATGCGCAACAGCCCTTGCAGGCAGCCGTCTTCGCCGAGGGTGCCGTGGACGATGGGGAAGATCACATCGACATGTTCCAACAGGCCCGTGCCTGAGGTTTCCACCAGTTGCTGGCTGGCCTTGCCGGGCACTACAGCCAGTTCGCGATTGGACTGGTTGAGCGCGATCAGGGCCGGATTTTCCTGGTTGAGCAGGAAGTTCGAGGTGTCGTTGAGGTGCCAGTGGCCGGCCTTGTCGATACCGATCAGGACCGGCTCGAAGCGCGTACGGTCGAGTGCATCGACAATATTGCGCGCCGATTGCAACGAGACTTCATGCTCCGCCGAACGGCCACCAAAAATAATACCTACCCGCACCTTGCTCATGATCGGCCTCACTGTTGAAAGTAAGGCTTCTTACCACGGGCCGTCAGCGGTTCGCTACCAAATGTGCACCGAACAGCACGTAGCAACCGCCGGCAAAGCGGTCGAGCCAATTGCGCGGTGTTGAGGAATTCCATGGGCGGCAGGTCCATCAGCACAAGGCAGGAACAGCGATCATGGGCCCCGCACCCGCCCTGCACAATCGTACAAGACCCCGGCAGACAAGGGGTGCAGACTCAGTTAACGTGTTCCCACCTCTTTTTTGTGACAAGTCACCATGGGCAAACCCACCGCCACCCTCGACTGGCTGCACCGCGCCCCGCATGCCAGTGGCCTGGACCGTATCGAGGCGTACTTTGCCGGTTTCGCCTTCGACCCGCATCGCCATGACACCTACGCCATCGGGCGGACCTTGACTGGCGTGCAAAGCTTTCACTATCGCGGCGACATGATCCACAGCCTGCCCGGCATGACCATGGTGCTGCACCCCGATGAAACCCATGATGGTCACGCCGGCAGTGACGAGGGCTTCAAGTACCGGATGATTTACGTAGAGCCGTCGCTGATCCAGCAGATCCTCGGCGGCAAGCCGTTGCCGTTTATCCCCAGTGGCCTCTCCACGGACCCCAGGCTGTTTCGTGCCAGCGAAGTGCTGCTGCAGAACCTGGATAACCCTCTCGACCCGTTGCAGGAGCAGGACGCCCTGTTCGACCTGGCCCACGCGCTCAGCAACGTCTCGGGTGGGATCGTCAGCCGCAAGGCCTTCGATTACGTCGCCGCCGAACGCGCCAGGGAATTTATCCACAGCGCCTTGGGCCGCAGCATCACCCTGGATGAAATGGCCGACCACGCCGGCCGCGACCGCTGGGCCTTGTCACGGGATTTTCGCTTGCTGTTCGGCACCAGCCCCTACCGCTACCTGACCATGCGCCGCTTGGACCTGGTGCGCAGCCTGCTCGCCCAGGGCCAATCGCTGGTGGACGCGGCGTTGACCGCCGGCTTCACCGACCAAAGCCACATGACCCGGCAATTTCGCAGCACCTACGGCATGCCACCGTCGCGTTGGGTGAAGATGCTCGGGCGCTGAAATCCCGACGTGAAATGCGCTCAGTGCGGGCTGCGCAGGGCATCAGGAGCACAACAGCGCAGGCGGCTTTCGGCGCGGAAAAAACCTACGCAACCTCAAACAAGCGCCCCACGGGTCAGGTGGACAGTTGGTTGGCAAACTGCCCGACTGCGCTGACCACCTTTTGGGCGCCGTCCTGGATTTCCACGATCACCGTGCCTGCTTCGGCGGCCAGGGCCAGGCCTTGCTCGGCTTGCAGGCGGCCGTCGGTCATCAGGGCCACCGCCTCACGCGCCATGTCCTGGTTCTGACGTACCACGCCGACGATCTCTTCGGTCGCCTTGCTGGTCCGCGATGCCAACTGCCGCACTTCATCGGCCACCACCGCAAAACCACGGCCCTGCTCACCGGCGCGCGCCGCTTCGATGGCAGCGTTGAGCGCCAGCAGGTTGGTCTGCTCGGCAATACCGCTGATGGTCTTGACGATGCTGCCGATCACTTGAGACTGAGCGTTCAGCGCCTCGATGCCGTCGCCGGCCTGTTGCATGTGCCTGGCCAGGTCGCGCATCACATCCACGGCCTGGGTCACCACAGTCGTACCACGCTGGGCGCTATTGTCGGTCTGCAGCGAGGTGCTGTAGGCAATGCTCGCCGCTTCGGCGACCGCCTGTTCCTGGTTGACCTGGTCGGTGATCACCGTGGCGAACTTGACCACTTTGTACAGCCGGTCATTGGCGTCCAGCACCGGGTTGTAGGTCGCTTCCAGCCACACCACACGGCCATGGCTGTCGACCCGCTTGAAGCGCGCCGCGACGAACTCACCGGCGTTCAGGCGTTTCCAGAAGTCCTGGTACTCGGTGCTGTTGTATTCCTCCGGCTCGCAGAATATCCGGTGATGTTTGCCCTGGATCTGCGCCAGGCTGTAACCCATGCCGCCGAGAAAACGGTCATTGGCGGTCAGCACGTGGCCGTTCAGGTCGAACTCGATCACGGCCGTAGAGCGCACCAATGCGTTCATGAGGTTTTCATGCTCGCGGGAGGCCTCGATGGTGCGGGTGAGGTCGCTGGAATACATCGAAAAATGCTTGATGCGCCCATCGGAACTGCGCACCGGTTGCACAATCGAGCGCAGCCAGGCTTCCTGGCCATTGCCACGCATCAGGCGCACGGTGCCGGCGAAATGCTCACCGCGCAGCAGGGCGTTCTTGAAGCGCAGCTGGTATTCATCCTGGCGCACATGCGTCGGCACCAGGTCTTCAATCGCGCGCCCCAACAGGTGGCCACTCTGGTAGGCCAATTCCTGCAGGAAGTTGGCATTCGCCCACTCCACCCGGCCTTCGGCGTCCAGCGTCAGGCACAGCATTTCACTTTCCAGGCTCTCCTTGACCTGATCCAAGCTGGACAATTCTTCGCGAAGAGCCGACAGCTCCTGCTTCAAACGGGTGTTAAACATGGGGCACCGATGACCAAATGGGGGGAGATGAATCTGACCTGCATCGGCGCTTCCAGGATTTTCTTAAGAGGGCTTGAGCCCCGGCCCCAACTATATTTTTGGATCCATCAACTGCCGTTATTTCGGCACACACCCATCACTTGATACTCAAGGGTATTGAGCTTGCCGCTGGAGTCTTCATAGGTCATGCGCGACGGCACCGGGTTGCACGAGCGGATCGGCGGCGTGACATTGACCACCTTGGCGATGTCCAGCGCCATGCCATAGCGATAGGCCTGTACCTCAGGTGCCTGCTTGCCTTTCTTGGCCGCGTAGTCGGCCATGGCTTTTTGATTGCGCTCCATCATCAGCGCAAACGTACGGTCGCCCCCACCTTCGGCCAATGCGCCGAACGACAAGATTGCAGTTAACACACCCAGGCCAACGGTATAAAAGTTCATGGTTAGTTCCTCGACTGATCGTTAAGTGCCGAGACTAACTAGCGGACCCTGACGCCACCTTCACCAGAACATTACTTATTTGTTAGATACGCGTGAGCTTCCAGAATTGTAATGTTCTTGCCACTTCATCGTTATCCACGGTTTGCAACTATCAGCCCGGGCCAGATCAATAAGAACGCCCGCTCATAAGAAGCTGATAACTGCCATTACCGAGGAGCAAACCATGCGTATCTGTCACTTCAGCCTTCCCCTTTCACTGTGCGCCGCCTTGCCCCTGGCCGCCGTGGCCGTGGAAGACAAACCCGAAGGTTTTATCGAAGGCAGCAGCTTCAACGTGCTGGCGCGTAATTTTTACTTCAACCGCGATGACCGCAAGGGCCAGTCCAGCCCCACCGGCAATGGCTATTCCGAAGCCTGGGCCCAGGGCTTGATCGGCAAGTTCGAATCCGGCTTTACCCAAGGCACCGTAGGATTCGGCCTGGATGCGTTCGCCATGGTCGGGGTAAAACTCGACTCGGGCACCGGTCGCAGCGGCGGCAAGGGTTCGTTCGGCGTTCTACCGGTGGACAGCGAAAACCACCCCGAGGACAACTACAGCAAATTCGGCGGCGCCGCGAAATTGCGTGTGCTGGATACCGTGATCAAGGCCGGCGACGTATTCCCGCTGACCCCGGTGGTGGCTTACGGCGATTCGCGCGTCTTGCCGGAAAGCTTTCGTGGCGTGACCGCACAAAACACCAGCCTGGAGGGCCTGACCCTGCAGGGCGGACGCTTGAGCGGCATGAGCCAACCGACCGAAAGCGGCATGAACAAAGGCTTTGCGACCTTCTACGCGGGGCAGGTCGACTCGCCCTGGGTCGGCTATTTCGGCGGTGATTACAGCGTCAACAAACACCTCAGTGTCAGCCTCTACAGCAGCCGCCTGAAGGATGCCTGGGACCAGTACTACGTCGGCAGCGCCGCCAGTTATCCGCTGAATGAAGACGTCTCGCTGTTCGGCGACTTCAACTACTACAAAGCCGTGGACGAAGGTAAGAAACGCCTGGGTGAATTCGACAACAACATCTGGAGCGCAAGGCTTGGGGTGAAGGTCGGTGCCCACAGCCTGGCCGTATCACACCAGCGCAACAACGGCGATGACGACTTCGATTACCTGCGCCAGTCGGACTCAATCTTCCTGAACAACTCGATCCAGTACAGCGACTTCAACTCGCCCAAGGAACGTTCGTGGATGGTGCGCTACGACCTGGACATGCAGGCGTTCGGCATCCCCGGCCTGTCGTTCATGACCCGCTATGGCAAAGGCACTGGCGCCGACTACAGCAACGCCAACGCGGTGTACATGCGTCGCGATGCGGCAGGTGATCCACTCACCGATCAGCGCCGCTGGGAGCGGGATATCGAGGCCAAATATGTCGTACAGGCTGGCAACTTAAAGGACTTATCGCTGCGACTTCGCCAGGCCACAGTGCGCTCCAGTGCATTTGAGTCGGACCTGGAAGAAGTTCGGCTGATTGTCGAGTATCCAATGGCAGTGCTCTAAGGCACAGCGCTTACATTCACTTGCCGATGGCCTACATCTGTTCACAGGTTGAAGTCTGTCAGAACTGTAATATCGGCCTCACCTTCTCGTTAAGTTGCACTTTTTACACTGCACACCGAACACATCTCATCTCTGCGGCTTTTGTGTAGCTCCTTTGGAACAGAGATGAATTTTTGCGCCCCGGACGGGGCGTTTTTTTTGTGCGCCGACTCAGTGACGAATCGTCGCACCCGCCTGACGTGGCTTGACCCTAAAGCTACTTCACGGTTCAGAATTTTCCTACAGCCTACCCAGCCTCGCTATGAGGCCATGCCCCCTTTCCGTTTTCTTTGAAGGTAACCCCCCATGCGTATCCTTGTGGTTGAGGACGAGCAGAAAACCGCCGACTACCTGCAGCAAGGCTTGACCGAAAGCGGTTATGTCGTCGATTGCGCGGCCAGCGGCATTGATGGCCTGCACCTGGCCCGGCAACACCGCTACGAATTGGTGATCCTGGATGTCAACTTGCCCAACACCGACGGCTGGGAAGTGCTGGAACAACTGCGCCGCGACGGCAACCAGCGCGTGATGATGCTGACCGCGCGCGGCCGGCTGGCCGACAAGATCAAGGGCCTGGACATGGGCGCCGATGATTACCTGGTCAAGCCCTTCGAGTTTCCCGAGCTGCTGGCCCGAGTGCGCACCCTGTTGCGACGCAGCGAACACATCCCAGTGCCGGACGTCCTGCGCGTCTCGGACCTGGAACTGGACCCGCGCCGGCATCGCGCCTATCGCGGCGACCGCCGGATCGACCTGACCACCAAGGAATTCGCGCTGCTGCACGTGCTGATGCGCCAGGCCGGTGAAGTGATGACCCGCACGCAGATTATTTCGCTGGTGTGGGACATGAACTTCGACTGCGACACCAACGTCGTGGAAGTCTCGATCAGCCGTCTGCGGGGCAAGGTCGATGACCAGAGCGAGGTGAAGTTGATCCACACCATTCGCGGCGTGGGTTACGTGCTGGAGGCGCGCCCATGAGGACCAGCAGCCTGTCGATGCGCCTGGGGTTGACGGTCAGCCTGATGGGCGCCGGCCTCGTCGTGCTGTTGGCGACCCTGGCGTACCTGGCCCTGACCCACGAGCTGGACAAGCTCGCGCGCAAAGGCCTGGAAAACAAAATGGAGCAGCTGGAGCACAGCCTCGGCCAGGGCCTCGACGCCCACGACATCAGCGACCGCCCCCATTCGCTGCTGGACCTGGTGATGGGCCACGACAACATCTACCTGACGATCATCGGCGCACGACCGGATGCGCCGGTGCTGCTGAGCGTCGGTGCCAAACCGCAGCAGCCGCTGTTGTTGGACGTGCCCGCCAGCAACACCCTGGCGTACTTGAACTGGGTCGACGGCCAGGGCAATCGCATCCTCAGCGCCACCCGCCTGATGCCGCTGAGCAGTGGCGAAAACGTGCGTGTGTTGCTGTCGCTGGATCGCTCCGACGATGAAGCGTTGCTCAGTGCCTACCTGCGTTCCACGGTGATCGCCCTGCCGATGCTGCTGATCCTGATCGGCATGGGCGCGTGGTGGCTGGTGCAACGCGGGCTCGCGCCGCTGCAGCAGTTCAGCCGCGTGGCGGCCAAGGTCAGCACCCAGGACCTGACCCATCGCCTGGAGCTGGACAACCTGCCCAAGGAGCTGGGCGAATTGGCCCAGGGCATCAACTTCATGCTGCACCGCCTCGATGCCGGCGTGCAGCAACTGTCGCAGTTCTCCGACGACCTCGCCCACGAGCTGCGCGCACCGTTGACCAACCTGATGGGCAAGGCGCAGGTGACCCTGTCCCGTGAACGGCCCTCGGAGGAATACAAGACCAGCCTGGAATCCTGTACCGAGGAAATGGAGCGCCTGTCGCGGATGGTCTCCGACATGTTGTTCCTGGCTCAGGTCAGCCACCCGGCGGCGCGGGCCGAGTTTGCCCCGGTGTCGTTGGCACAGGAAGCGCAGCGGGTGATGGCGCTGTTCGCCCTCAGCGCCGAGGACAAGCACGTCACCCTGAGCCTGCGCGGCGACGCCTGGGTAACGGGGGACCGCCTGATGATCCAGCGCGCCATTTCCAACCTGCTGTCCAATGCCATTCGCCATACCCCGAGTGCCTCCAGCGTATTGCTGCTGGTGGAACGCTACGACCAGAGTGTGTCGCTGTCGGTGGGCAATCCGGGGCGCGGTATCGAAGCCCATCATCTGCCGCACCTGTTCGAGCGCTTTTATCGCGCCGACAGCAGCCGCACCCGAGCCGAAGGCGGTACCGGCCTGGGGCTGGCGATTGTGCAGTCGATCATGCACCTGCATCAGGGGCACGCCGACGTCAGCAGCCAGCCGGGCCGTTTTACGCGGTTCCGCCTGGTGTTTCCTCTTCCTTGCGATGGGCCCACTGATACAACGCCGGCAACACCAGCAAGGTCAGCAACGTAGACGAGATAATCCCGCCGATCACCACCGTCGCCAGCGGCCGCTGCACTTCGGCGCCGGTGCCGGTGGCGAGTGCCATGGGGATAAACCCGAGGGACGCCACCAACGCCGTCATCAGCACCGGACGCAGCCGGGTCAACGCGCCTTCGTTGATCGCCATCGACAACGAACGCCCCTCCTCGCGCAGGTTGCGGATGAAGGCGATCATCACCAGGCCGTTCAGCACCGCCACGCCGGACAAGGCAATAAAGCCGACCCCCGCCGAGATCGACAGCGGAATATCCCGCAGCCACAGCGCCATGATCCCACCGGTCAAGGCGAACGGAATCCCGGTAAACACCAACAAGCCGTCCTTGAGGTTGTTGAACATCATGAACAGCAGCCCGAGCACCAGCAGCAACGCCACCGGCACCACGATGCGCAAGCGTTCGGACGCTTCTTTCAATTGTTCGAATTGGCCGCCCCAGGTGGTCCAGTAACCCGCCGGCACCTTCACTTGGGCAATCAACGCCGCCTCGGCTTCCTCCACAAATGAGCCGATATCCCGCCCACGCACGTTGGCACTGACGATCACCAGGCGCTTGCCGTTCTCGCGGCTGATCTGGTTCGGGCCGAGCACCAGGTCCAGGCTGGCGACCTGGGACAAGGCGATAAAACCCAGCTGGCCAGACGCGTTACCCGGCACTGGAACCAACAGCCGTGACAGCCCATCGATATCGGTGCGCAGCGCGTCGGACAAACGCACAACCATGTCAAAACGTCGATCACCTTCGTACAACGTACCGGCCTGGCGCCCGCCGACAGCGACGGCAATGGTGTCCTGCACATCGCCCACATTCAGGCCAAAACGCGCGGCCTTGTCGCGGTCGATATTGATGGTCAGCACCGGCAGGCCGGAGGTTTGTTCAACCTTGACTTCCGAGGCGCCGCTGAGCTTTTGCAGGGTCTCGGCGATTTCACCGGCGGTCTTGTTGAGCACGTCCATGTCGTCGCCGAACACCTTCACCGCCACATCGCTGCGCACCCCGGAGATCAGCTCGTTGAAACGCAATTGGATCGGTTGCGACAACTCGTACGCACTGCCCGGCACAATCGCACTGGCGCGCTGGATGTCGGCGATGAGGGTCTCGCGGGACTTGTCCGGATCGGGCCATTGGTCCTTGGGCTTGAGCATCACGTAGCTGTCGGAAATGTTCGGCGGCATCGGGTCGGAGGCAATTTCCGCAGTGCCGGTACGCGCGAATACCCGCTCGATTTCCGGCACCTGGGCCATCAAGGTTTTTTCCAGTTGCTGCTGCATCTGCACCGACTGCGTCAGGCTGGTGCCTGGCACACGCAAGGCTTGCTGGGCAAAATCACCTTCGCTGAGGCTGGGAATAAATTCACTGCCCATGCGGCTGGCGACAACGCCCGAGGCGACAATGGTCAACACGGCCAAGCCGAACACCAGCGGCCGGCGCGCCATCACCCAATCGAGCACCGGCGCATAGACCCGGCGTGCGCTGCGCATGACGAAGTTTTCGTCTTCCTTGACCTTGCCAGTCACAAACAGCGCAATCGCCGCCGGCACGAAGGTCACCGACAGAATCATTGCGCCCAACAACGCTATCACCACGGTAAACGCCATCGGGTGGAACATCTTCCCGGCCACCCCGGTGAGGGCGAAGATCGGCAGGTACACCACCATGATGATCAGTTGCCCGAAGATCAGCGCTCGCCGCGCTTCCTTGGCGGCGGCGAAGACTTCATGCAGGCGCTCGCTGCGGGTCAGCAGGCGGCCATGACGCTGTTGCGCATGCGCCAGGCGACGAATCGCGTTCTCGACGATCACCACCGCGCCGTCGACGATAATGCCAAAGTCCAGCGCGCCGAGGCTCATCAGGTTGGCGCTGACCTTGTTGGTGAACATGCCGGTAAAGGTGAACAACATCGCCAGCGGAATCACCATCGCGGTGATCAGCGCAGCGCGGATATTACCGAGGAACAGGAACAGCACCGCCACCACCAGCAGCGCACCTTCGAAGAGGTTTTTCTTCACGGTGGCGATGGCTTTTTCGACCAAGTTGGTGCGGTCGTAGACGGTGACCGCGACGACGCCTTCGGGCAGCGAGCGGTTGATCTCTTCAAGTTTTTTCGCCACGGCCTGGGACACGCTGCGGCTGTTTTCGCCGATCAACATGAACACCGTACCCAGCACCACTTCGCGGCCATTTTCCGTGGCAGCGCCGGTACGCATCTCACGGCCGATGTCGACCTGCGCCACATTGCGCACGCGGATCGGCGTGCCGTCCGAGCTGGTGATGACGATGTTGGCGATGTCATCGATGGACGCCAACTGCCCGGGCGCACGGATCAGTAATTGCTCACCGCTGCGCTCGATGTAGCCCGCGCCCACGTTGGCGTTGTTACGCTCCAGCGCCGTGACCAGGTCATTCAAGGTCAGGTTGTAGGCGGCCAGGCGCTTGGGGTCGGGCGCAATCTGGTATTCCTTGGCAAAGCCGCCGATGGTGTTGATCTCGGCCACACCCGGCACGTTGCGCAGTTGTGGCTTGATGATCCAGTCCTGGATGACCCGCAGATCGGTCGGGGTGTAGGGCGTGCCATCGTCCTTGAGCGCGCCGTCCTTGGCTTCCACGGTCCATAGGAAAATTTCCCCGAGGCCGGTGGAAATCGGCCCCATGGCGGTTTCAATACCGGCGGGCAATTGCTCGCGCGCCACCTGAAGACGCTCGTTGACCAATTGCCGGGCGAAAAAAAGGTCGGTGCCGTCCTTGAAAATTACCGTCACCTGGGACAAACCGGAGCGCGACAGCGAGCGGGTCTGCTGCATGCCGGGCAAACCGGCCATGGCGGTTTCGATGGGAAAGGTGATGCGCTGCTCGGTTTCCAACGGGGAAAACCCGGCCGCCGCCGAGTTGATCTGCACCTGCACGTTGGTGATGTCGGGCACCGCGTCGATGGGCAACTTCTGATAGCTGGCGATGCCGACACCGGCCATCAACAGCACCGCCAGCAGCACGATGATGCGCTGCTCGATGGCAAATTGGATAAGGCGCTCAAACATGGGGAATCACTCGCAGGATCAATGGGCGTGCTCGGCCGAGCCTTTGCCCAGTTCGGACTTGAGGATGAAGCTGCCGACCGTGGCCACCTGCGCCCCGGCATCGAGGCCCTGGCGCACTTCGACGTAGCCGTTTTCGCTCGCGCCGAGTTCCAGGTGACGGGTGACAAAACCGTGCTCGGTGCGCACGAATACCGAGGGTTTGTCCTCGACGGTCTGGATGGCCTCCTGAGGCACGGTAACCTTGGCCTGGAACGTGTCGGTGGCCAGTTGCACGCTGACAAATAGGCCAGGCCGCCAGGCGTCATCGGGGTTGGGCACACTCACGCGCACAGTGGCGGTGCGTGTCTGCTCGCCGAGCAGGTTGCCGACATAGGCCACGGTGCCGAGCACCTCGGTGCCCATTTCGGTGGAGCTGACGTTGACCGGCTTGCCGACGCGTACCTTGTTCAAGTCCTTGGGAAATACACCAAAGGTCACCCACACCTGGGACAGGTCCGAGAGGGTGAAAGCGTTACTGGTCTCGCTCACCACTTCGCCGACGCCCAGGTGTTTTTCCACCACGACGCCGGCGAAGGGCGCACGCAGTTCGTAGCGATTGCCGCCGACCAACACAGCGCTTCCACTTAGTGCGGTCATCTTTTGGCGGGCGTTGTTCAGGGCGATTTCGGCTTCTTGCAGCGCTTGGCGCGCCAGCAGGTAATCCTGCTCGGCGGAGATCTTGTCCTGCCACAACTGCCGCTCTCGCTGGAAGGTGGTGCGGGCCAGTTCGACGCGCCGCTCACTGGCGGCCAACTCACTGCGCTGATCGGAAATCTGCTGGCTGGCGATCACCGCCAACAGCTCCCCTTTCTTCACCGACTGGCCGAGGTTGACCTTGACCGACTCCACCACGCCCGCCGCACGCGGCACGATGTGGGAGGTACGGTCTTCGTCGAAACGCACTTCTCCCGGCAGCACCAGCAACGTGCTGATAGACCGCGGTTGAGCCTGGGCGACCTGAATGCCGGCGGCTTGAATCTGCTGCTCGGTGAGTTCCAGTTCGCCTTCTTCTTCCTCGGCCTTAGCAACGCTGCACAGCATCAGGCTCAAGGCGACGGCAAGCGCCACGCCGTGGGTGTTGTTCATAGGGGACTCCAGGAAAAATCAAAACCGGGCGAGGTCGCCGTAAATTCGTTCGATACGCACCCAGGCGTCGGTGGCCTGGGCGGTGGCCGTGAGGTACTGGGTGCGGGCCGCGATCAGGGTGCGCTGGGCGTCGAGCACGTCGAGGAAACTGAACTTGCCCATCTCAAAGCCACGGGTGGCGCTGTCCACCGCCTCTTGCGCGGCGGGCAGGATCTGCTGGTTGAAGGCGCGCACTTCGGTATTCGCGGTTTGCCACAGGTCGAGGGCGTGACGGGTTTCGGTGCGCAGGCGCAGTTCGGCGGCGTTGCGCAGGTCTCGGGCCTGATCGGCGCGGCGCGTGGCCGCCAGCACATTGCCCTGATTGCGGTTGAACAGCGGGATCGGCATCGACACCCCCACCAGGTTCACGCGCTCACGCACGCTGGCGTCGTATTGGCTGCCGATGGACACGTCGAGGTCGGGAATACGCTGGGCTTTTTCCAGGCCGACGCTGGCTTCGTTTTGCAGGATGTTCAGTTCGGCCAGGCGCAGTTCAGCGGTTTGTTCGAGGTGCGCCAACAATTGGGTAGCGGGCGGCAAGGCAGGCGTGGATTGGGTGTGTGTGGCAACGACTTGGAAGTCCGGCACGGCGTTGCCGGTACTCGCGGCAAGGCGGCGATAAGCATCGGTGAGGCCTATCTGAGCGCGGTTCAATTCCAGGCGCATTTCCGACAACTGCACCTGCGCGCGGGTCGCTTCCACCGGCGAGGTTTTGCCAGCGGTGACACGACCGTTGGCGACGGCCAGTCCGCGTTCGGCCACGGCCATGGACCGCTGCGCCAGGTCGAGGCGTTCCTGGGCGCGAAGCGCGCCGTAGTAGTTGTCGATGACTTCGGCGCGCAGGGTGTTGCGGCGCTGTTCCAACGTCAGCGCGGCGGCGTTCTGGGCTAGGGTGGCAACGTCGATGCGCGCACCGCGCTTGCCGCCCAGTTCCAGGGTCTGGCTGAGCTTAACGGTGGTGGTGCGGGAGTTACGACGGGTGTCTTCGGCATCCCAGGAGGCCACCGGATTCGGGATCAACCCCGCCTGCTGGCGACCGCCCTGTGCAATGTCGATCTCCCATTGCGCGGCCGCCAGGTCAGGGTTGTTGGCAAAGGCGGTTTGCAGGGCCGCATCGAGGGTCAGGGTTTGTGCACCGACCCCTTGTGCCGTCGCCAGAAACACGACGATCGACCACAGAAATGTTCTTGCGCGAATTGGCATAACGAGAGTTCCAGGCCCATGAAATGGCGGATAAATCCAAGCCGGGGCACTGTAGCTTTCGGTACTTATCAGAGCGGTGTGCAGAACATTACAAATCCGTTAGCCAGGATCAGGCATGCACCTCGTCATGTTCGTCATGCGCAAAGCCGGCACCTTCGACCTGGATGGTCGCATGGGAAATATCGAATTTCTCATGCAGCAGTTCCGTCACTTGGACGAGGATTTGTTGTTCCGTGCCGAGCGCCGAATCCGCCACCAGATGGGTGCTCAGCACATTCTTGCCACTGGTGAGCGCCCAGATATGCAGGTCGTGTACATCCTTGACCCCACGCACACCGCGAATAGCCTGCTCCACCTGTTCGATGTCAATGCCGTCCGGCACGCCTTGCAGCAGCACGTTCATGCTTTCCTTGAGCAACGTCCACGTGCGTGGCAACACCCAGAAACCAATGGCCGCGGCGACCAGCGAGTCGACCCAGCCCCAGCCTGTGTACAGGATCACCAGCGCCGCGATGATCACGCCGATGGAACCGAGCATATCGCTCCAGACCTCCAGGTACGCGCCCTTCACATTCAGGCTTTCACCACTGGCGGCGCTCAGCAGGCGCATGGAAATCAGGTTGACGATCAGCCCCAGTACGGCAATCACCAGCATGCCGGTGGACTGTATCTCGGCGGGCGCCTGCAGCCGCTGATACGCCTCGTAGAGGATGTAGAACGCAACGACGAACAACAGCAGCGCATTGAACGCCGCGGCAAGGATTTCGAAACGCGCATAGCCGAAGGTGCGCTTGCGGTCTGCGGCACGCTTGGCCACCTGGATTGCCACCAGGGAAATGCCCAGGGCCAGGGCGTCGGTCATCATGTGCGCGGCATCGGACAACAGCGCCAGGCTGCCGGTGATAAATGCACCGATGACCTCGGCAACCATGAAACTGCCGGTCAGGCCCAGGGCGAGCCATAACAGACGCTCGTGACCGGCGCGTACCTTGGCGTGGTTGTGTCCTGCGCTCATGGAAAATCCTCGTGGTGGTAAATGTTCTCGTGGGCCTTGCCGGCGAGCGGGCTCTTACGCAGGGGCACGAGGATCATAGAGCGATAGGCCGGATCCATCGGCATGGGTTGCAAAATTGTCATCTGCACGCCAAGCCATTGTTACCTTTAAATGCACCAAAAGTGCGCTTGAACGCTCTGGCACAGTTGTATCAGGTATGCTTTTCGAACAGGAAACAAAAAGAAACAATTTTCCCAACCTGTTCGATAAGGAGTCCCGTTTTGGAGTTATCGACTGCCGCGTGGATGGTTCACGACACCCGCCTTATGCTCTGCGTACTGCTGGCCATCGCCAGCATCATTGTGCTGATCAGCGCGACCAAACTGCCGCCGTTCCTGTCGATCCTGATCGGCACCTTCATCGCCGGTGTCGGCGCCGGCTTGCCGCCGGAAGAAGTGGCCAAGGCGTTCAGCAAAGGCGCCGGGGCGATCCTCGGTGAAGCGGGGATCATCATTGCCCTGGGTTCCATGCTCGGCGCGTTGATGGCGGAATCCGGCGCGGCCGACCGCATAGCCACCACCCTGCTAGGACTGGGCAAGGGTAAGTCACTGCCGTGGGTGATGGCGCTGGTGGCCATGGTGATCGGCTTGCCGCTGTTTTTTGAAGTGGGCCTGGTGATGATGGTGCCAATCATCTTTGTGATGGCCAAACGTTCGAACCAGCCGCTGCTGAAAATCGCCATTCCGGCGCTGGCCGGCATGACCACCCTGCACGCCTTGATGCCACCGCATCCGGGGCCGCTGATTGCGGTGGGCGCGTTGCACGCCGACCTGGGCCTGACCATGTTGCTGGGCTTCTGCCTGGCGGTGCCGGCGGTGATCCTGGCTGGCCCGCTCTACGGCAACTGGCTGTCCAAGCGCCTGCATGTGGATGAGCCGGCCGACATCGGCGCGCTGTTCAGCGCACCGCCCAAGGCGCCGCGCCAGCCGAGCTTTGGTGTGTCGTTGCTGATCATTCTGTTGCCGGTGATTCTGATGCTGGGCAGCACCTTGGCCAAGGTCGCGTTGCCGGCCGAAAGCACGGTCGGCCTGACCTTGAAGTTCCTCGGCGAACCGCTGATCGCCCTCGGCCTGGCCGTGATCGCCGCTGTGATCTGCCTGGGCTGGGCCGCCGGCATGCCGCGTGCCGAGGTCGGCAACACCCTGCGCAAAGCCCTCGCCCCCATCGCCGTGTTGCTGTTGACCATCGGCGCCGGCGGCGGCCTCAAGCAAACCCTGCTGGACGCCGGCGTCAGCCAGACCATCAGCAAGGTCGCCGAAGGCGCGCACATGCCGTATCTGCTGCTGGCCTGGTTGATCGCCGTAGCGCTGCGCCAGGCCACCGGCTCGGCCACCGTCGCCACCACCACGACCGCAGGCATCCTCGCGCCGATGATGGCGGGGTTAGCGGCGACGCAAAGCTCGTTGGTGGCCCTGGCGATTGGCGCCGGCTCGGTGTTCTTCTGCCACGTCAACGATGCCGGGTTCTGGATGGTGCGAGAGTACTTTGGCTTGCAGTTGAAGCAGACGATCTGGGTGTGGTCGGTGTTGCAGACGATTGTGTCCGTCGTGGGCTTGATCGGTACGTTGCTGATGTGGCACTTCTTGACCTGAAAATACTGTATTGAGGGGAAACGCTCTTCCCCTCAATGGCTTCACTGATGCAACACAAAGCGAGCATCGAGCTTGCCGAGCAACTCAAATGTATTCATGTAAGGCACACCGAACAGTGAGCACACATTGGGAATCGTGAACTTGCGCTTGATGTCAGGGTTGTAGACCTCATGCGTGACAACCACTGCACCCGTGACCATTGCCTTGGCAATCAACCAGGGATCTGCGCCCTCAAGAAATTCCTCAAACGCTCCGGCCTTCATCGCAGGCACCTGCTCCGCAATCTTTGCGACGATCTGCCCAAATGCAGCCTGAGTAGGCTCATCGCTGGCGTCTTCAAACAAGTGCGTATTACCTTTGACCCACTGGGTCAAATCGTCATTGCCTTTGGCTAGTTCGTCTCTTACCGGGACGATACTGGCAACCTCCAGAGCCTGGTGTTGTTGAAGAATCCATGCCCAGTAACCTGGACAAACCGTCATTGCGTAATAGCGGTTCTTGGCCTCAATCAGCGTATTCGAATCCAATAGATGCTTCATGCCGATAGTTTCATCCCATAAGCCTTCAACCTGGCAGGCTGCACACCCAGCAGTTTTCCCGCATCGCGTAGCAGAATCCGCCCACTCTGCGCTTCGGCCAGAACGGCCTTGCTCAAACGGGTGCTGTTTCTGATAGCCGCTGTGCGGTAGTAGTCCCCTCCACTGCCGTCCTTATCTCGATACGCCTGCAAGATCCGACGGTAGTAGGCGCCATAATGATCACTGTTGATGCAGCCAAGATCACAGGCCCGACGGGCAATCACCAAGGTGCTGACGCGAAAGCGCCCAGCCAGTGGCGCCAGGTTTTCTTCCCAGTGCGTATTCGAATCCCACTGCGTGCGAAAAACGAGCTCCGGCGCCAGGAACTCTCCCGCCACCGCATTACAAAAAGCTTCCTCCTGGCGGGCACTATGACTGTTGCCATCAGAGACGCCCGTGCTACCGATCCAGACATGCACCAGCTCATGCATCAATGTAAAAAGCCGTGCCGTGGGTGCGTCCGCACTGTTGATGAAGACCACCGGGGCTAGAGCATTGCTGATCGCAAATCCTCGAAACTCACTGACATTAAGTTTTCGGTGGGTGTTTCCCAAGGCAACCCCGCTGCGCATGACGAGAATGCCGGCCTCCTCCGCGCCATTCACTAACGCCCTGAAATAATCGTCATAACTCATACGAGCAAAAGCATCCGTCATGCCGAGTACGCGACGAATATCTGCAACCACGTCCTTGATGGGCGAACGGCTACTGAAACTTCCCACGAAGGACAGCGGGGAGGGTTCGTGGTCCTGCAAATATTCCAAGTACCAGTCTTGCTTACGGAGCACGTCTCTTACAGTGTCCATCAAGTTCAAGCTGGGCTTGTGAGGAAATACGCCACCCACCGTACGCAGGTCTGGCAGAGGAAGAGACTCCGGCGGGGGAGCCTTGAGAAAAAGGACGCCAAACGCGACGTGCGCAATGGCAGCCCACTTTTGTGCCTGGCTAAAGCTGGGAAGACTCTGACCTGCCTCCCACTCTTTCACCCTTTCCAATTTGACCGTAAGCCCTTTGGCAATCTGTGCCTCAGACAGCCCTGCCCGCTGGCGAGACCAGGAGAGGATTTCGGGGTTGATAAAGGCGGTCTGAGTCATGGGTTCATGCGTGTCCGTCAGGAGTGGACAGGACTATAGGAGCGGCAGCAAATACTCGTCAATTGATGGCCCTAGCGGCCTTTTGTAACAGCATCTACTGGGTGGCGCTTACCAAACAGCCCCACACTCACCACGCCCACCGCCCCCATCACCACGCAGTAAATCACGCAAATCCACGGGCTGGTCGGCATCAGTGCAATCAACATCAACGGCGTCGTACTTGCCCACAGCGCGTAGGCAATGTTGTAGGTAAAGGAAATCCCCGACACCCGCACCTGCGCCGGAAACAGGCCGACCATCACCGACGGCACCGCGCCCACCACGCCGCAACTCAAGCCTGCGACGGCATACGCCGCGCCCAGCCAGACGCCGCCGTTGATCAAGCTGGCGTACAGAATGCCAATCCCTACCGGCAATAGCAGGCTGTAGACCAGCACCGCGCGCCAGGCGCCGATGCGGTCTACCAGCAGGCCGGCCAGTACGCAGCCGATATTCAGGAACACGATGCCCAAGGCGCTCAAGGCGAAGGTGTGGCTGGGGCTCATGCCGAAGGTTTTTTGCATCATGGTGGGGGTGATGACCACGAGGACGACCACCGCCGAGGTGAGCACGCAGGTGAGGATCATCGCGGGTAGCAGGACGGCGCGGTGGTCGCGAAGCACGGTGCGCAAAGGCAGCTCTGCGGCCGCCTGGCGGCGGGCCTGCATTTCGAGGAACACCGGGGTCTCATTGAGCCAGCGGCGCAGCCACACGCCGATCACGCCGAATACCCCGCCGAGCAGGAAGGGGAAGCGCCAGGCGTAGTCGAGGATTTCGGCCGGGGTGAAGACTTGCGCCAGCAAGGTCGCGGTGAGCGCGCCGAGCAGGTAGCCGAAGGTCAGGCCGGCTTGCAGGAAGCCCAGGGCGTAGCCGCGATGAGGGGCGGGAGCGTGTTCGGCAACGAAGGTCCAGGCGCTGGGCACTTCACCCCCCACTGCTGCGCCTTGCAGCACGCGCAGCGCCAGCAGGATCAGCGGTGCGAAATAACCGATGTGTGCATAGGTGGGCATGATCCCGATCAGCAGGCAGGGCAAGGCCATCATCAGGATGCTCAGGCTGAACACGCGCTTGCGCCCCAGGTGATCGGCAAAGTGCGCCATCAGGATGCCGCCCAGCGGACGGGCCAGGTAGCCGGTGACGAAGATGCCAAAACTTTGCAGCAGGCGCAGCCACTCGGGCATTTCCGGCGGGAAGAACAGTTGGCTCAAGGTCAGCGCGAAAAACACGAAGATGATGAAATCGTAGATTTCCAGGGCACCGCCCAGGGCGGCCAGGCCCAGGGTTTTGTAGTCGGAGCGGGAAAAACGCTGCGCCTGTAGGGGAAAGGTGGCAGTCATATGAAGGCTCGGCAGACAAACAAAATGGCGTGCAGGTTATGAGGTGAGCAGGATGATGGCAATCACGGCAGATATATTTGTTTTCCTCATGGATCGATGAAGATAACTGCATTCCCATATCAATGGCCGTAGCGGAACATGCCGTAAAACTGCCAACACCATAATAAAGACAAGAGGAAAGACTCGTGGCCGATGCTATCGAAGAAAGCCGCTATGCCCGATTTGCCCTGCGCTGTTCCAACTTCGCCGAACGCTGGTTTCCCGACTCCTGGGTATTTGCCGCGCTCGCCGTGATCATCGTCGCCGTGGCGACCCTGGGCATGGGCGCCGCACCGACCGAAGCCGCCAAGGCTTTTGGCGATGGGTTCTGGAGCCTTATCCCGTTTACCATGCAGATGGCCTTTGTGGTGATTGGTGGTTATGTCGTGGCCAGTTCGCCGCCGGCGGTAAAACTGATAGACCGCCTGGCGCGTATCCCGAAGAACGGCCGCTCCGCCGTGGCCTGGGTGGCGTTGATCTCGATGGTCGCGTCCTTGCTCAACTGGGGCCTGTCCCTGGTGTTTGGCGGTTTGTTGGTGCGGGCGCTGGCGCGTCGTACGGATTTGCGCATGGATTATCGCGCGGCCGGGGCTGCGGCTTACCTGGGGCTTGGCGCGGTGTGGGCGCTGGGGCTGTCGTCGTCGGCCGCACAGTTGCAGGCCAACCCGGCCAGCCTGCCGCCATCGATTCTGTCGATCACCGGGGTGATCCCGTTCACGGACACTATCTTCCTGTGGCAATCCGGCGTGCTGTTGCTGGCGTTGATCGTGGTGTCGCTGATCATCGCCTACGCCACCGCACCCGGCCCGAACAGCGCCCGCGATGCCAAGGCCTGCGGCGTCGACCCGGCGTTCAACCTGCCCAAGCTGCAAGCCCCCACCCGTCAAGGTGAATGGCTGGAACACAGCCCGCTGCTGACCATCCTGCTGGCTGTGCTGGCGGTGGGCTGGCTGTTCCATGAGTTCTCGACCAAGCCAGCGATCAGTGCGATCTCGGGGCTGAACACCTATAACTTCCTGTTCATCATGACCGGCGCCCTGCTGCACTGGCGTCCGCGCAGTTTCCTCGACGCGGTGGCACGCGCGGTGCCGACCACCACCGGCGTGCTGATCCAGTTTCCGCTGTACGGCTCCATCGCGGCGCTGATGACCGTGGTCAAGGGTGGCGACGGCCAGACCCTGGCGCACCATATCTCGACCTTCTTCACCTCCATCGCCTCCCACGACACTTATGCACTGCTGATGGGCGTGTACTCGGCGGTACTGGGCTTCTTTATCCCGTCGGGCGGCGGCAAGTGGATTATCGAAGCGCCTTACGTGATGCAAGTGGCCAATGACCTGCAATACCACCTGGGCTGGGCAGTGCAGATCTACAACGCCGCCGAAGCGCTGCCGAACCTGATCAACCCGTTCTATATGCTGCCGCTGCTGGGGGTGCTGGGGTTGAAGGCGCGGGATTTGATCGGGTTTTCCTTCGTGCAGTTGCTGGTGCACACGCCGCTGGTGTTGTTCCTGCTGTGGGCGTTGGGGACGACGTTGAAGTATTTGCCGCCTGTGATGCCCTAAAAGCTCCTTCTGATGTAACGCGTGGGGTTGTCCTACTCCAGACGGCGACAACCCCTGACTCCCTCCACTCAGACCTTTGATTAACCTGACTCGGACACCTACTCACTTAACACCCAGGAGATCCGATGACGCCCCTATCCAAATCACTGGAAACGTTGATCACTGATATTTATCAGGACGACAACGTTTCATTCACTGAATACAGGACCCTGCGAGACGACGCCGATCGCCGCATGGCCTCGGTTATCGAAGAGTTCGGCCTGCATAACAACGTGACCGCCTTCCAGAAATCCATCGACGTGGCCATGCAGCTGTTGCAGACCAGTGTGATCGATGCAAAAAAGGCCAGGCTGACCGATACGGGTGAGGCCATTGTCAAAGATGCGGTGACGGCCCAGGTGGAGTACTTGCGGGCGGGCAGCCAGCTGGCACTGCGCCTGCTGTGACCCTCTGGTTCAAATCACTGTCTTCGTTCCGTCACATTGCGTTGCTACCGTCCTGCGAAATATCTTGCAACATCTCGCCAGGACTCCCGCGCAATGAGTGACGATCACGAAGACCGCCTTTCCCCCGATTCCGTAACGCAACCGTCGGTGGACACCAGCCGTCGGCGTTTCCTCGGGGGCGCGGCAGTGTTGGGGGTCGGCGCGACCTTGAGTGCCTGCGGCAATACCAGCGAGGCACCGGGTAAACCGGTGGCGCGACCGCTCACGCCACAAGAACTGGACAAGGCGTTGCGCGAACAGGTGAAAACCGTGGTGGTGATCTACGCCGAGAACCGCAGTTTCAACAACCTGTTTGCAGATTTCCCCGGTGTGGAGAAACCACTGTCGGCGCTTTCCGCTGCCGACACACAGCAACGCGACCGCGACGGCAGTGTGCTGACCACCCTGCCTCCGGCCTGGGGCGGCGTGTTGCAGGTCGGCCCGCAAACGGTGGACGGGGTGACCTACCCCAGCGAAGTGCAATTCCAGGAAAACCTGCCCAACGCGCCATTTGCCCTCAAGGGCCCGAATGCCGAAGACCTGCCTTTGAGCCTGGTCACGCGTGACCTGTGGCACGTGTTCTATCAGAACCAGATGCAGATCAACGGCGGCAAGAACGACGGTTTTGTCGCCTGGGCAGACTCAGGCGGCCTGGTAATGGGCCATTACGCCCAGAGCCGTTATTCCCTGCGCCTGTGGGACGTGGCCAAGGAGTTTGTACTCTGCGATAACTTCTTCCAGGGCGCGTTTGGTGGCTCGTTCCTCAACCATCAATACCTGATCAGCGCCACCGCGCCGTTTTACCCGAATGCCGCGCAATCGGTAGCCAAGGCGCAGATCGCCACGCTGCAGAGCGATGACCCCACCGACCCGCGTCTCAAGCCGCTGGACAAGTCCCCGGCCAGCGCTATGACCGGTCCGCCGCAGTTCGGCCCCAGCGCCCTGACCCCGGATGGGTACGGCGTGAATACCCTGGCCCCGCCCTATTGGCCGACCTGGATCCGCGACCCGGAAAACCCGGATTACGCAAAGGCCGATCTGCCTAACGTGCTGGTGCCGCAAACCCACGAACACATCGGTGACAAGCTGTCGAAAAAGAATGTCGATTGGGCCTGGTACGCCGGTGCGTGGCAAGCGACCCTGGACCAGTTCAAGGATTCGGGCGGCATCCCGAAGATTCCGAACTTCCAGTACCACCATCAGCCGTTCAACTACTTCAAGCAGCAAGGCCCGGAAAACCGCGCCGAGCGTGACAAACGCCTGCGCGATGGCGGTTTGGGGGATGAATCGAACACCAACCGGTTCTTTGCCGATGCCGAGGCCGGCAAACTGCCCGCCGTGACCTTCTACAAACCCCAGGGCAACCTGAACATGCACGCGGGCTATGCCGATGTAGCCTCGGGCGACCGTCATATCGCGCGCGCCTTGAAAGTGCTGCAAGAGAGCCCGCAGTGGAAAAACATGGTGGTGGTGGTGACCGTCGATGAAAACGGTGGCTGGTGGGACCACGTCGCGCCGCCCAAGGGCGACCGCTGGGGGCCGGGTACGCGGGTGCCAGCGATCGTGGTGTCACCGTTCGCGCGCAAAGGCACGGTGGACCATACGGTGTACGACACGGCGTCGATTCTGCGGCTGATCACCCGGGTGTTTCAGCTGGAGACCCTGGACGGCCTTAAGCAACGTGATGACGCAATGATCGCCCGCGGCCAGAAACCGATGGGTGACTTAAGCAACGCTTTACAGTTCAACCTGTAGGTTTTCTTATCCAATAGCGACACAGCGGCTGATTTAGCACGCGGTTTTCCTGGTCAGCCGCTACTGTGTGGAGGTGGGCTTTCACCCCGCGCAGACGGGCTTTCGCTGACAAGGAAACAACAATGTTTAAACCGACCAGGTTGTCCTTCAC
The DNA here is from genome assembly GCF_020093335.1 of Pseudomonas fluorescens group sp. NCBI lineage: Bacteria > Pseudomonadati > Pseudomonadota > Gammaproteobacteria > Pseudomonadales > Pseudomonadaceae > Pseudomonas > Pseudomonas fluorescens group sp. The sequence goes on from NZ_JAIOKW010000014.1 coordinate 131,388, forward strand.
CCTGGCCGCACTGATGGCGAGTGCGGTCGTACAGGCCGACATCGAGGTACCGCTGGGGAGCACTCAGCGGGTTACCCAACTGTTTGCCTTCCCCAACAACTGCAATGTGATCTGCTTTCGGCCATGGACGCTGGAACAGACTGCCGAGCACTATCTGAACCAGAGCCTGCAACGGGATGGCTACAGCCGGGCGAAAGTGAGCGTCAAGACCCATGACGGGCAGGTATCGGCGACCTTCAACGGTGTGCCTGACAGTTATGGCCAGCCCCTGACCACGTTGCTCAATACCGCAGACCTGGCCTATCAAGGTGCCAGCAACCTCAACAGCGACGGCAAGTGGGCCTACAACTGGTACTTGTTCCTGCCGCTGGGCATGGCCTTGGAAAACCGTAAAAGCATCGAGCTGCTGCATTTCCCGCCGGACTACTCGCTGACTCAAGCCCAGGATTACCTCGAATCGGCCACCACCGACCGCTGGGCCACCCTGCTCACGGATAATGGCATCCCGGCGACCGAAACCCCGGCGTACCAGACCATCATCGATATCGCGCCCATCGCCGCGCCTTCCAATGCGGGCAAGGACCTGGAAAACGTCTACAGCTACTTCACCGATTACCAGACGCGCATGGTTCAAGAACTGAGCCTGCCCGCCAAAGGCGCTTTGCCGATGGTGGCGTTCGGCGCGCCGGTGCGCAGCTGGATCAAACAACAATACGGGCAGAGCGTGGCAGTGCTGGGCCTGGCGCAGATCAGTCCGGCCGCCGGCAAAACCGTCTCGGTGTTGGGCGCCAACCACCCGAGTTACATCTGGTATGCGGCCAGCCCCGACACCTACGACGGCAACGAGCAGAAGGCCGACGAAGCCGGTTTGAAGGTGATGGGCCAGGATCTGAGCGCCGCGTGCTGGCAGGCCGGGATGGGCCAAAAACCCGCGAGTGATGCGAACGTGCTGCTCAAGGCGTGCATAAATACCTGGCAAGTCACGCGCAAGGAGCAAACCTGTGAGTTGTTTTATACCTCGGTGCGCAACCTGTCCCCGGAAGAAGCCAACGCGAAATGTGCCACCCCGGCCATAAAAGCCCAGTTGAAGCAGCTGAAAAGCGCCGCCCCTGCTCCAGCCATCGCAGCCCCGGCACTGTAGCCGGTACACAAATAACCGATTTCTACTGTCAACATTGACAGTAGAAATCGGATCCATGTTGAGCGAGTCTTGAGCCGCACCCATCCGCTGCAAGACTGGTAGTCAGCCACCACCCGCAGGTCGATGCAGCCTGAACCAGGAGAGTTATGAAAACTCAAGCCATGGAAAAGGCTAAAACCACTGCAAGCGAGTGCCTTTACCCCTTCAACTCCACACTGGGAAAGGGCTACCCTTCGACGAAACACTTCGAAGTGGTGCACGCAGTCGATGGCATGGGCGCCGGTATCAAAGCGCAAGTCGCCTTCGATAGTCGCGTCTGCATCGCCAAGATCTCCGGCTATGCCCTCAGTGAACGACGCCTGCATACTTTGCAGTTGTCATCCCGCCTGCACCTCTATGACTGTTGGTTCACTGGCCTGCTCTCTCATTCCTGCGAACCGAACGTGTTTCTCGACCTGCATTACCTGGAGGTCTGGACCCTGCATGACATCCTCGCCGGCGACCTCCTGACCATGGATTACGCCAGCACCGAAGACGTGCTGTTCCGGCAGTTCGCTTGCCAATGCCGCGAGCTGAACTGCCGAGGATGGGTCACCGGTCGCGATGAGCCATTGAACGCCGAGGGACAAGCGTTCATGACCCGGTGGCGCGAGCGTAAACGCCTTTAGGCTTCGCCCAGCGGACGCAGGCGATACTGCGGCGGCAACTGCTCGAAACCACTGATGGTGGTGTTCAAGCTCTTCCAACGGCCATCCTTGATGCCGTAGATGCAGCCATGAATCGACAGGCTCTGCCCGCGATGCCAGGCGTTTTGCACAATGCTGGTGTGGCCGACGTTAGCCACTTGCTGGATTACATTCAGCTCGCACATGCGGTCTACGCGCTCTTCTTCGGTAGGCAATTGGGCCAACACGTCGCGGTTTTCGTAGTAAAGGTCACGAATGGTGCGCAGCCAGCCGTCGATCAGGCCGAACTGGCGGTCTTGCATCGAGGCGCGTACGCCGCCGCAGCCGTAGTGGCCGGTGACGAGGATGTGTTTGACCTTGAGCACGTCCACCGCGTACTGGATCACCGACAGGCAGTTGAGGTCGGTGTGCAACACCACGTTCGCAACGTTACGGTGCACGAACAGATCACCCGGCAGCATGCCGACGATTTCGTTGGCCGGTACGCGGGCATCGGAACAGCCGATCCACAGGTATTCCGGGGTTTGCTGGCGGGCGAGCTTGGCGAAGAATTCGGGATCTTCCTGTTTGATCGCATCCGCCCAGCGTTCGTTGTTATCAAGCAGGTCTTGTAGTTCGTTCATCAGGGAAGCCTCAGGAATGATGCGCAGTTTTGTGACTGACAACCCCTCGTCCAGGTCACGCCGCACGCAAATTAGCTTGAATCTTTGGGGAGCCGAGCCTGTCCACACACTATAAGCCCCACAGTATGAGGATTGGCCATGACTGAATCACGACGTCCCTACGGCGCTACCCAGCCCGAACCCATTGATGACAACGAAGATCGCATGGGTTCGATGCGCGAGCTGGATTTTGACGATAAGCAACCGACCGCGGAGATTGGCGATGAGATCCCGCGCCGCGAGCGCGAGCACTTGATGCCCGACGAACGGGTGCGAGAGGCCGGGATGACCGGCGCTTCGACGGATGATCATGAATCGACCGACGATGACATGAGCCCCGAAACGCTGATCCATGAAGATGGTGCGCGGGATGCCCAGGAAGCCGGCGAAAGTCAACCGGCCGACTGGGATTTGAGCATCGTGGATGAGGATGAGATTGGCGGCGGTAATGGGTTGGATGAGGCGGAGCTGGCGGATATTGACCCCGTCGACGGCAACCGCTGACATACCGTCGATCCAAATGTGGGAGGGGGCTTGCTCCCGATAGCGGTGGATCAGTCGACACCTGCATTGACTGACAGCCTGCCATCGGGAGCAAGCCCCCTCCCACAGTGGTTTTTGTGACTTAGTCGACCAAGGTGCAGGCCATCACGACCGCATCTTCGCGGCCCCCCACGGCGGGGTAGTAGTCGCGCCGACGGCCGATTTCATTGAAGCCATAGCGCTCATACAGGCGAAACGCGCCGGTATTGCTGTCGCGCACTTCCAGGAAGCATTCCCGCGCATTGGCGGCATACGCGCGGGACATCAGGTGCTCCAGCAGCGCCAGGCCGAGGCCACGGCCCTGGTTTTCTGGCTTCACGGTGATGTTCAGCAAATGCGCTTCATCCAGGATGATCTGCACCACGCCGTGGCCCACCTGCTGCTCACCTTCGAACATCAGCCAGATCTGGTACTTGCCCAGCCCGTCGAGAAAGATCCCCCGGGTCCAGGGGTGGCTGAACGCCGCGTATTCGATTTTCAGCACGGCGTCGAGGTCAGCCTCGGTCATCGGGCGGAAGGATAAAGCCTCACTCATCGGTTGTTTTCCAGCGCGCCATCAGCCGGCGCATGGCTTGCCAGACATCAGCCTTACGCTGTGGCTCTTCCATTAATAATTCCAGGCCCGGCAGGGCCCACACCGTGCCCAGGCTGTCGACCTGCAGCTCGCGGTACCAGGCTTCGGCATTGGCTTCACCGGCAAAGCGCACGGCGGGCAGGCCGATCAGCCACAGGCACACACAGGGTTCGTCTTCCAGGCGTGCCGAGACAAAGCCTTGCACAAAGTCCCGTGCGGCTTCCGGGCCCTGGTCCATGGTGCCACGCACCAGCAGCGGCCAACGTACGGGGTCGCCGACGATTTGCGGGCTGTCGGGCAGGCCGGCAGCGCGCAGCATGTCCTTAAGCAGCATGTAGGCGGGGTCGCGGGTCTGGAAGCGTTCGCCGGTTGGCAACTCCACCAGCAGCAGGCAGCGCCCGGCCCGCAGCAATTGCAGGGCGAAACGCGGCGGCGGCACCACCGGGGCCTTGACCACCGGGGCGGCCTCCTCGACCACCTTGGCCGCCTTGACCACCGGCGAAGGGCGCGGCACTTCGATCTTCGCCCGTTCGACCGCCGGGCGCGATTCCGGAGTGGGTTTGACCACCGCCACCGGTGCAGCCGCCTCCTCCCCCGACGACTCGAATGCCTCATAGGGCTCAGGCGCCTGCAACAGCTCGGGCCGCGACGGCGCGGCAAACGGCAGTTCGGTGCGGGGCAGCCAGTTGACCACCTGCATGGCGGTCAAGTAAGCGCGACGTCGGGACTCGATAAGCACAGCTCGGCCACTTGTGGATAACTAAAGAGCGGGGATTCTACCGCTGTTCGGCAACAATCGCCCACTGCACACTGACCGGCTGTGGATAAATCCCGCGCCCGATGCAGTACAATCGCGACTTTTAATCGCCAACCAGCCGGCCATTCCGATGATCGAACCCAAGCGCGTCTTGCGCGCCCTCGCCGAACACTGGGCCCTGCTTGAGCCACTGTGCGAACACTTCGACCAAGGCACCCTGAGCCTGAGCGAACTGCGCGCGCAATTGGCGGCCCAACAACTGGACAGCACGCCCCAGGACATCACCAGCCTGCTGGACGTGTGGATTCGCCTGGATATCCTGGTGCCTGTCGCCAAGAGCCCGAACCGTTTCGAGCTCAACGCGCAGATCCACGACTTCCTGGCGTATCTTCGCAAGGAGCACCGGCTTGGCCTGTGCCTGGAAATCGAAGCCTACCTGCGCCACCTCGAGCGCCTGGCCGGTTATATCCAGGACGCCTTCGACATCCGTGATGGCCACGACCTGGCCCGCCAGCTGCGCCTGCTCGACATGCGCGTGCGCGACGTGTTGAAAAAACTCGCCAACGACGAACAGGCCCTCGCCGCCGTGGCCGACCGCGCCAAGACCAGCGACCGGCAGATTCCGTTGCGCCAGCGTTACGCCGAAGTCCTGGCGACCTGGGACGAATACGTCGAACCGATGATCCAACTGGTGAACGCCGACGGCGCCTTCGAGCAAGGCGTGCGCAAGGTGGAGAACGTGCTGCTGCGCATGCTCACCGAGCAGCAGCGCCTCGGCCACCTGGTGGACGACGACATGCTGCTGCGCACCCATGCGCGCATCCTCGAGATGCAGACCAGCGCCCAACTGACCCTGCGTCATGCCCGCGAGCTGCTGCTGCCGCTGCGCGAAGAAGCGCGCCGGCATAATGCTGTGACCCGTGGCGCGGCGTTGGCCTTGTCGGCCATCCGACGTAAAGGCCTGGACGCGGTGCCACAGGCGGCGATGCCGATGTTTACCCGGCCGCAAAGCACCTTCCTCGGCAGTGCCAGCCAGGTCGAGGCCTATGTGTATGCCCTGGCGAACTTCGAGCCGAAGCCGGCACGGTTCCCCAAGGCGCACAAATCCCACAAGGGCGACGCCCAGCGTGCTCCGCGCACGGTCAAGGAAATGCTCGAGCGCTGCGAAGACGCACTGCCGATGCCGGACCTGATGACCTGGCTGCTGGAGCAGGAACCGGACGGCGCCACCGACGAATTGCTGTACTGGTTCTCGCGCCTCTCGCGCGAAAAACGCTTCAAGCGCGAACGCCTGGAACGCCGCGATTACCACACACACGAGCACCAGGTCAGCCTGCGCTCATTCGCCCTGCTCCCGGCCAGCACAGACTCCGCCGAGAATTCTGCGAGCACGCCTTATGCATCTTGATCTATCCGAACTGTCCCAGCTGGCACCGATCTTTCGCGAGCTGTTCAAGGGTTACCACGTCAGCCGCCGCGACCCGGAGCTGTACGCACAACTGTCGAACTTCCAGGACCAGTACCGCACGCTGTTCAAGGCCCTGGGCTTTGAGCTGGTGTGCGATACCCGTGGTTTCTACTACTTCGTGCCGGACTCGGCCATCGCCAGTGCGCAGGTGAACAAGACCGCCCAGCGCCTGGCGTTGTTCACCTTCATCATCGTCGAGCATCTGGCCGACCAGGGCCGCGACCCGATTGCCGTGCTGGATGGTGGCAGCCTGGGCCGTGATGAGTTGCCGTCGCTGCTGGAGAAGTACCGCGACCTGTTTATCCAGGCCGAGGTGCAGACCCAGGAAGAACTCGAAGAGAAAATCATGCGCCGCATGACCCAGCTGGGTTTTGCCAGCGAAGACAACGGCATTTATCGCTTCCTGCCGCCCATGCACCGCTTCCTCGATGTGTGCCTGTCGGTGCAACAAGACCGCGACCTCGCAGCCAGCGTGCACAGCGTGTTGCCGCTGCCTGCACCGGTGATCATCGACGAAGACAGCGATGAGAAATTGCTGAAAACCGATGACCCACTCGACTTGAGCGACTTCGCGGATGAAAGCGAAGAAGACGCCCTGGCACGTGCCATTGCCGAAGAACAGGAGACCGACGCATGAGCAAGGAACGCTACGGCATCCGCCGCTTCGCCCTATTGAACACCGCCGGCTACAGCCTGGGCTTGTTCCCGCTGGAAGAACCGCTGTCGGTGTATGGCGCGAACAACCTGGGTAAATCCGCGTCGATCAACGCCTTGCAGTTCCCGATCCTGGCGCGCATGTCGGACATGAGTTTCGGCAAGTACACCCTGGAGCAATCGCGGCGCTTCTACTTCGCGACCGACACCAGCTACATCCTCGTGGAAGTCTCCCTGCCCCACGGCCCGCACGTGATCGGCGTGGTCGGGCGCGGCCCTGGCGGCGGTTTCGGGCACCAGTTCTTTGCCTACGCCGGTAAGCTGGACCTGGCTCACTACCAGAAGAACGACACCTGCCTGCGTCAGAAAGAGCTGTTCACCAACCTGGAACGCGAAGGCCTGAAAGCCTACGAACTCAAGCCGGATGAACTGCGCCGGTTGTTGGTGGGTGGTCATACGTCGATCCCGCTGGACCTGACGCTGATCCCGCTGCGATCCACCAGCGAGCAGAGCCTGAAGACCTTCCGCGCGCTGTTTATCAACCTGCTGCACATGCGAGAAATCACGGCGGCCAAGCTCAAACAACTGTTTCTGGATGCGTTTGAACACAGCCTGCGTTCTGGCAGCGTGGATTACATCGCGGCGTGCGAAGAAGCCTTCCGCGATGTGCGACGCATGGAGCAGGACTACAACTCGCTGGTAGCGGCCGGCCCGCTGGTCGAGGCGCTGTCCAATGGCGTTCGCCAGCGCGACGTGTTGCGCGGCAAATTGCATCGCCTGTCGCCACTGCTGGATTCGTTGCTGGGCACCTGGTCGGACTACGCCAGTGCGCGCAAAGAAGAGCTGACGATCCAGGCCGAGCACTACCGCAATGAGCAGGATGCGCTGCAGAACGACCAACGTGGCGGCACCCAGGAGCTGATGCGCCTGGAGCGGGAAATCAGCGGGATCCAGCGTTGGTTGGGCGAGCTGTCGGTGCTCAAGCATCGCTTTGCGCTCGTGGATGACGTGAAAGTACTGGAGCAACAGCTGCTGGCGGCCAAGGATGCTCACGATGAATTGGCGGGCGCCCTCGCGCAGTCGCGGCAGTTCAGCGCCGAGGATTTAGACGAGCGTCTGCGCGACCTGGAAAAGCGCTTGAAGTCGGTCAAGCAGCAGCTCGACCACGCCGACAACAACAGCTACGCCAAACTGCGGGAAGAATTCTCACAGCAGGATGTCGAGCGTCTGATGCGCCTGTTCAACAGCTCGTTGTTCAGCCTGCCGTTGGGCGAGCATGGCATCACGCTGGATGAGGACGGCCAGTGGGTCAAATCCCTGGAGCAGATCCTGGATGGCTTCAAGGGCGAGCGTTTTGAAGTGCCGGGGCTGTCCATCGACATCTCGCACATCGAACCACCGGCCTTACAGGCTTTGGCGGATCGCGCTGCGTTGCGCGACCAGAAAGAGCGACTGGAGAAAGAACTCAAGCAGCTGAAAACCCAGCAGGCTGTCGCGTCTGACCGCGCCGCGAGCAAGACCCAGACCGAAGCGCTGTACCAGCAGGTACTTGACGCACAGAAGGCCCTCGAAGACTTCCGCCGCGCACAAACCCTAAGCGCGGAAGAAGGCGAGAAGCTGGAAAACCTGGCGCAGATGGAAGCGGCGCAAGATGAGTTGAAACGCTCCAGCGATGCGTTCACCGAGCGCGTCCAGCAACTGTCGGCCAAGCTGCAACTGGTAGGCCGCCAGATCGGCGATATGGAAGCCAAACAGCGTACGCTGGATGACGCGTTGCGCCGTCGCCAGCTGTTGCCGGCGGACTTGCCGTTCGGCACACCGTTCATGGACCCGGTCGACGACTCCATGGACAACCTGCTGCCGCTGCTCAACGACTATCAGGACAGCTGGCAAGGGTTGCTGCGCGCCGATGGCCAGATCGAGGCTTTGTATGCGCAGGTGCGCCTCAAGGGCGTGGCCAAGTTCGACAGTGAAGATGATGTCGAGCGTCGCCTGCAACTGCTGATCAACGCGTATGCGCACCGCACCGATGAAGCGTTGACGTTGGGCAAGGCACGTCGCGCGGCGGTCACTGACATTGCGCGTACCCTGCGCAATATCCGCAGCGACTACGACAGCCTTGAGCACCAGTTGGCGTTGTTCAACCGCGAGATCAACAAGCGTCAGGTCTCCAACCTGCAGAGCTTCCGGATCGTGTTGGCACCGAACAAGGAAGCGCTCAAGCATATCGACCAGATTATCCACAGTGCCGGTCAATACGAAGAGGGCGAGACCCTGTCGGTGTTCGACCTCAGCCAGAGCGCCGAGCAGGACAACAAGAACGAAGAAGCCAAGGAATACCTCGCGCGCCTGGTGGCTGCCAACCATAACCAGCTGGGCCTCAAGGACCTGTTCGAGCTGGCCTTCGAGATCACCAAGGTGCATGGCCAACCCGTGATCCATACCGACATTGATGGCGCGGCGTCCAACGGCACCACCATGACCATCAAGGCGCTGACCAACATGTACTTGTTGCTGCACTTGATGGACCGCGACCAGGCCGGGCGTGTGCGCTTGCCGTACTACCTCGACGAGGCGGCGGATATCGATGAAAAGAACCAGGCGGCGTTGCTGGAAACCAGCTTGCAGCTGGGCTTTGTGCCGATCCTCGCCAGTGTGAAGCCGCAGGTGTCCGCCCAGGTGGCGATCGACCTGGAAGGCGGTAGCGGGCCAAACGGGATCTATATCGATGAGGCGGATTGGAAGTATATCCGTCGTCATGATGCGGTGAAGGCGACGGTGAATGTGCAGGCGGATGAGCCGGAGTTGGATGAGGTCTGAGTTTTTGCGCTGAAATGCAAAAGGCCCCTGGATGAGAATCCAAGGGCCTTTTTTTGTGTTGTTTGTGCCGGCGCCTTCGCGGGCAAGCCGTTCCCACAGCTAACTGCGTTTATCCTGTAGGAACGCAGTCGAATGTGGGAGCCGGGCTTGCCCGCGATGGCCGCGACTCGGTCTATTTACCGAGTGGAATCTTAGGCGCCCAAGTGAGCCATTCATCTTCGAACTTGTCGAACAGCGGGAAGGTTTGCTGCGGCCGAGCGGCGTTGCCCATGCGCTCGCCGTCTGGGGTGGCGAAGGCGATGCCGCCGGCAACCAGGGTTTCCAGCGATTCGGTGCGTACGGTGGCGCCTTTGAACAGGCCGAAGTCGAGGCCAAAACCGCTGGTGTTCCAGAAGCGGCTGCCACTGCGTACCAAGGGTGCGTACTTGGGCTCGATCAGGACATGGATGAGTACACGGTCCGCCGTTTGGCCCAACTCGTAACCTGTTACTTTGCCGACGGTAACTTCGCGATAGGTGACCGGTACGCCTTCCTTGAGCGAACCGCGGCGTGCGGCGCTGAGTGTCAGGCTCAAGCCAGCTTCCTGGTGGGCGGCTTCAGGAGGCTGGTCCAGCGCGACAAAGCTCTTTTGCGGGCCAGCGTTTTTCGCAGCCGGCTGCACTTCGATGTATTGCCCGGTAACCAAGGTTTCGAGGTTGGAGGTTTTCATCAGTCCCAGCTCAGGCTTGACTACCCAGAACTGGCTGCCGACGCGCGCAATGCGGTCCGCTACCTGGGTGATACGTGCACTGAGCACTACCGACTGCATATCCGCACTGAGGTCGACACTTTCGATCTTGCCCACGTCCAGGCCCTTGAAGCGCACCGGGGTGCCAGGGCGCATGCCATCGGCGCGGTCGACTTTGATAGTGACCAGAGTGCCATGTTGGTTGGCGGCGTCTCGGTCGGCAAACAGACGGAAACGCGGAATGCGTTTTTTCAGCGGTACGTTCGGTTGCGGGGTTTCAAACGCGATACCGCCGGCCATCAAGCTGGCCAGGGATTCACTTTTCACCTGAATGCCACCGGTGAGCCCACCGGTCAGGGTGACACCGCTGGCATTCCAGAAGCGCGTCGAGCCGTTGACCAGATTTTCGTATTCCTTCTCGATGTGAACGCCGATCACCAACTGTTTGTTCTTGCGCGAGAATTGGTAGCTCTGCACCGAGCCGACCTTGACCTGTTTGTAGAGAACCGGGCTGCCTACATCCAGGGAGCCGAGGTTATCGGTAAACAGCACCATGTGCAGGCCCGGTGAACGCAGGTCCAACGGTGGCGCTTTGGCGCGGGCGATGTACTCGCGTTGTGGTGGAGTGCCTTTGTCACCTGGGCGAATGGCGATGTAGTTGCCTTTGACCAAGGCTTCAAGGCCTGTGATGCCGGCCAGGGAGATAGAGGGTTTGACTACCCAGAACTGGGTGTCCTGAACCAGGTAATCCTCGGCCAAGGGGTCGAGTGTCAGTTCGGCATTGGCACTGGAAAGATCCGGGTTGATTTTCAGGGTCTTCAGGCTGCCAACTTGGATGCCCTTGTACATGACCGGAGTACGCCCGGCCTGCAGACCTTCGAAATCTGCCAGCTGGACCTTCACCTTGATTCCGGCGGCGGCGGCGTCGAAATCTTCGTAGAGCCGGAAAGGCAGGCTTGGATCGGTCGGCGGGCTGTCCTTGCGATTCTCGGGCGTGGCGAAGGCGATGCCACCAGCAACGATGCTGGAGAGCGATTCGCTGCGCACCTTCAACCCGGACAGGTTGGCGTCGATGCTGATGCCACTGGCGTTCCAGAAACGGGTGTGTTTGCGCACGAGGCTGGCGTAGGTCGGTTCGATATAGACCTTGATTTCGACGGTGCTCTGGTCCTCGGAAAGCAGGTAGCTTTTGACTTGCCCAACCTGTATCTGCTTATAGAACACCGGGCTGCCACGGTTGAGCGAGCCAAGACGGTCGGCCTTGACGGTCAGGTGAAGACCGGGCTTGGCGTCGGACAAGGGTGGCTCTTCAGAGAGCGCCTTGAATTTGCGCGAGGGCTCACCGTCGCCTGGACTGGCGGCGATGTAGTTACCCGATACCAGGGTTTCCAGGCCGGTGATGCCGGCAAGGCTGACGCTGGGTTTGACCAACCAGAAGCGGGTATTGGTCTTGAGGTATTGCTCGACGTCCTTGTTCATCTCGATGGTGGCAATCACCCCTCGATTATTACCTTCGTCGTCCAGGGCCAGGGCCTTGACCTTGCCCACCGGCATACCTTTGTAGACCACTTCGGTTTTGTTGACTTGGATACCTTCGCCGCTTTCAAAGCGCACTTGGATATCGATGCCCTGCTGGGAATAGGCACGCCATCCCAGCCAGCCACCAATGATCAGGGCAATCAGGGGCAGCACCCAAATGGCCGACCAATTGGAGGCCGGGCGGGTTTTAGCTTTAGGCAAATCACTCATGGTCGTCGTCCGACTCCGTGTTATCCCAAATCAGTCGGGGATCAAAAGTTACTGCGGCAAGCATCGTCAAGATCACCACACTGGCGAACGCTGCAGCACCGAGATTGGCCTCGACACTGGCAAGTCGTCCAAAATTTACCACGGCCACCAAGATGGCAATCACGAAGATATCCAGCATTGACCAGCGACCGATGAATTCGATAAAGCGGTACATCACAATGCGTTGTTGCGCGGACAGCGGTTGGCGACGCTGCACCGAGAACAGTAGCAGACCTATGCCTACCAACTTGAACGTCGGTACTAGGATGCTGGCGATGAATACGACTGCCGCAATCGGGAACATACCGTGCTGCACCAGTTGGATCACACCGGCCATGATGGTACTGGGATCACCTTGCCCCAAGGAATTGATGGTCATGATGGGCAGCAGGTTAGCCGGGATATACAAAATCGCTGCCGTGACCAGCAACGCCCAGGTGCGTGTGAGGCTGTTGGGACGGCGGGCATGGATCAGCGCACCGCAACGCGTGCAGATCTGCTCATCCGAATCAGCGTCTTGTTTGTTCAATTCATGACATTCGGTACAAATCAGAATGCCTGCATCAATCGCCCGCATGATCGTCCTCTCCTGAGAGCGCTTGCCAGATCTGGTGGGGCGACATCACCACCTCAAGCAACACCTGAACCATTAGTAGGCTGACAAAACAGACCAGGCCCAGTCCGACTGTGATGGAGGCCATGTCGGCAAGCTTTACGATCGCCACCAGCACGCCCATCAAATAGACCTCCAACATCCCCCAATCCTTCATGTGATGGTAGATGCGGTACAGCAGCAGTCCATAGCTGCGGCCGATGTTCCAACGGATGCTGAGCAACACTGCCAACTGGCAGAGCAGCTTGAGCAACGGAATGCCCATGCTGCACAGGAACACCACCACAGCCACGCCTTGCATGCCTGTATCGAAAAGGCCAACAACGCCGCTCCAGACGGTGTCTTCAGAGGACTGCCCGAGTAGATTGAGCTGCATGATGGGTAAAAAGTTCGCGGGGATGTACAGCAACAGTGCCGCAAGTACCAGGGCAAGGCTACGTTCAACGACATTGTGGCGGTGAGCATACAGCTCGTAACCGCAACGGGGGCATTGGGCTTTTTCGCCGAGGGCGAGCACTGGCTTGCGCATCAGCAAGTCGCACTCGTGGCATGCCACCAGGTCGTCCAGTGGTAAATCCGACACCTCAAGGGCATCAACCGGATCGGGCATAGATAGGGCTCGGACTCTAAAAAAGGTTAGGTGCCTATTCTAGTGGTCTAGTTCAGAAATAACTGTGCAAATTTGTCAGGGGATCAAGTGTCGGTTTTGGGTTTTCGACCGCCCAAAACAAAACCCCATCTGCTTTCGCAAATGGGGTTTCGGAATTTAATCTTGACGATGACCTACTCTCACATGGGGAAACCCCACACTACCATCGGCGATGCATCGTTTCACTACTGAGTTCGGGATGGGATCAGGTGGTTCCAATGCTCTATGGTCGTCAAGAA
>NZ_JAIOKW010000015.1:0-134989 GCF_020093335.1 Pseudomonas fluorescens group sp.
ACTCCGGCTTTGGAGCGTGGGCCGCCGCGATGGGCCATCCTTGGCCCAGCGCGGCTAACCCGGCGTCCTGCCGGGTTACCCACGCTCCAAAGCCTGCGTTCGGCCAGCGTGGTTTTACGGGGCGCCTGAGATCAAAATCAAAAGCCAGATCAAACGCGAATCTGCTTTTCTGTGGGAGTGGGCTTGCCCGCGATGGCGGCCCGACGGCCGACCCCTATTTACCTGATGCCCCCCACTCCAAATGTGGGAGTGGGCTTGCCCGCGATGGCGGCCCGACGGCCGACCACCCTTTACCTGATGCCCCACGCCCCAAAGGTGGGAGTGGGCTTGCCCGCGATGGCGGCCCGACGGCCGACCACCCTTTACCTGATGCCCCACGCCCCAAATGTGGGAGCGGGCTTGCCCGCGATGGCGGCCTGACAGCCGACCCATTTCAGCCAACCCAAGGTGCCATCCCATGCTTCAACTGATCCTCGGTGGCGCTCGCTCCGGCAAAAGCCGTCTCGCCGAAAGGCTCGCCAGCGACAGTGCCTTGCCCGTCATTTACATTGCCACCAGCCAACCGCTGGATGGCGAGATGAACGCGCGCGTCGCGCTGCATCGCCAACGTCGCCCGGACGATTGGGGCTTGATCGAGGAGCCTGTTGAGCTGGCGCGGGTGCTTCGGGAGAACGCTGCCGTGGGGCAGTGTCTGCTGGTGGACTGCCTGACGCTGTGGCTGACCAATCTGCTGAGGCTCGAGGACGTCGAACGCTTGGCGCTCGAACGCGAACAACTGCTGGAAACCCTGGCCTCGTTGCCGGGTGAAATCATTTTTGTCAGCAACGAGACCGGTCTGGGTGTCGTGCCGCTGGGCGAATTGACTCGCCGCTATGTGGATGAAGCCGGTTGGCTGCATCAAGCCTTGGCCGAGCGGTGTCAGCGTGTTGTCCTGACCGTTGCCGGCCTGCCCCTGACTTTGAAAGGTACTGCGTTATGACTGACACTTGGTGGCTCAACCCTTGTAAGGCGATCGATGCTCAAGCGTACGAACAAGCCCTGGCGCGCCAGCAACAATTGACCAAGCCGGCCGGTTCCCTCGGTCAGTTGGAGGCGCTGGCAGTGCAATTGGCCGGTCTGCAGGGCCAGGTCAAGCCGTCAGTGGATTCTCTGTGGATCGCCATTTTCGCCGGTGACCATGGCGTGGTTGCGGAAGGCGTGTCGGCGTTTCCCCAGGAAGTCACCGGGCAGATGCTGCAGAACTTTGTCACCGGTGGCGCGGCCATCAGCGTATTGGCGCGGCAGTTGGGTGCGCAGTTGGAAGTGGTCGACCTGGGGACGGTGACGCCGTCGCTGGATCTGCCGGGTGTACGGCACTTGAATATCGGCGCGGGCACGGCCAACTTCGTCAACGGCCCGGCGATGACCGAGGCTCAGGGGCAGCTCGCCCTGCAAGCCGGTCGCGACAGTGCGTGGCGTGCGTTGGCAAACGGGGCGCAACTGTTTATCGGCGGCGAGATGGGCATCGGCAACACCACCGCCGCCAGTGCGCTGGCGTGTGCCTTGCTCGATTGCCCGGTCAGCGACCTCACCGGGCCGGGCACCGGGTTGAATGCCCAGGGTGTCAGCCACAAAGTGGCCGTGATCGAACGCGCGCTGGCGTTGCATGCCGGCCAGCGCGGTAATGCGTTGCAGACCCTGTTCAATCTTGGCGGCTTTGAAATTGCCGCACTGGTGGGCGCGTATCTGGGCTGCGCCCAGGAAGGCATCGTGGTGCTGGTGGATGGGTTCATCTGCACGGTCGCGGCGCTGGTGGCGACACGCGTGAACCCGGCGTGCCGTGAATGGCTGGTGTTTGGCCATCGCGGTGCCGAGCCTGGCCATCGTCATGTGCTGCAGCGTCTGGACGCGCAGCCATTGCTGGAACTGGGTCTGCGCCTGGGTGAGGGCAGCGGTGCTGCGCTGGCGGTGCCGTTGTTGCGCCTGGCCTGCGCGCTGCACGGGCAGATGGCGACCTTCGCCGAAGCCGCCGTGGCAGACCGTCCGGCATGACCTTGCGCCTCGACCTGCTGCGCCACGGCGAAACCGAGATGGGCGGCGGCCTGCGCGGCAGCCTGGATGACGCACTCACCACCAAGGGCTGGGCGCAGATGCGTGCTGCTGTTGTGGCGCAAGGGCCGTGGGACCGCTTGGTCAGTTCGCCACTGCAACGTTGTGCGCGGTTCGCCGAGGCATTGGGCGCTCAACTCAACCTGCCGGTCACGCTGGAAAAGGATCTGCAAGAGCTGCACTTCGGTGCCTGGGAGGGGCAAAGTGCCGCCGCCTTGATGGAGACCGACGCCGAGGGGCTGGGCTTGTTCTGGGCTGATCCCTACAGTTTTACGCCGCCGGAGGGGGAGCCTGTCAGCGACTTTTCCGGTCGGGTTCTGGGCGCTGTCGCACGTTTACATCAGGCTTACGCCGGTGAGCGTGTGTTGTTGATCAGCCATGGCGGCGTGATGCGCCTGCTATTGGCGCAAGCGCGAGGCTTGCCTCGGGAGCAATTGCTAAACGTGGAAGTTGGCCACGGTGGGCTATTCAGCCTGCAGGTCGCCAACGACGGCGCGCTGAAGGAAGTGGGGTAACCATGCTGCCATTCTGGATCGCCCTGCAATTTCTCAGCAGCCTGCCGATTCGCCTGCCGGGCATGCCGCAGCCTCAGGAGCTGGGCCGCTCGTTGCTGTTTTATCCCGTCGTCGGTGTGTTGTTCGGTGTGCTGTTGTGGGCCTTGAGTACGGCATTGATGGGCGCGCCGCTGTTGCTGCATGCCGCACTGTTGCTGACGGCCTGGGTGCTGCTCAGTGGCGGCCTGCACCTGGACGGTCTGGCGGACAGCGCCGATGCCTGGCTGGGCGGCTTCGGCGATCGCGAGCGAACGCTCGCGATCATGAAGGACCCGCGCAGCGGGCCGATTGCCGTCGTCACGCTGGGGCTGGTGCTGCTGCTCAAATTCACCGCCTTGGTCGCCTTGATCGAACAGCAGAACGGCGCCGCACTGATCCTGGCCCCGTTGATCGGCCGCGCATCGATGCTGGCGCTGTTTCTCACCACGCGCTATGTGCGTGCTGGCGGATTGGGACAGGCATTGTCGGATCATTTACCGAGGATCGTCGGCCAACAGGTGCTGATCCTCAGTGGGCTGGCGTGCATCCTGATCGGCGGCTTCAGCGGTGGAGTTGCGGTATTGCTCGCGGCGATCTGTTTTATCGGGCTGCGCCAACTGATGGTCAATCGCCTGGGCGGCACCACGGGCGACACCGCGGGCGCCTTGCTGGAGCTGCTGGAAGTCGCGGTATTGGTTGGCTTGGCGCTGTAACACTTTCTTGCATTTCCTTAATCGCGGGTATATACACGTTCCATGCTTGCCTCCCAATGTTTATGTACCAACCTGCGACGTGCCGCCCGTGGCGTCAGCAGGCATTACGACGGCGCCCTTGATGGCTTCGGGATCAACGTCGCCCAGTATTCCTTGCTGTGCAACCTGCAGCGACTCGATCAGCCGAGCATTTCCAACCTGGCCGACGCCATGGGCCTGGATCGCAGCACCTTGGGGCGCAACCTGCGGGTGTTGGAAGGCGAGGGCCTGGTGCAGTTGGTTGAGGGGGATGACTTGCGTAACCGCCTGGTGAAGTTGACCGACGACGGTGAGGCACGACTCGCCGCCGCATTACCCGCCTGGGAGGCGGCGCAGCAGAAATTGATCGATCAACTCGGCGCGGAAAAACGCGAAACCTTGTTGGCCTTGCTGGACGAACTCGCCTGATCGCGGGTTTTTTCGACTATAAGCGGGTATATACCCGCGAGCGGAGAATAAGAAATGACCTCGATGTGGCGCACCAGTGGCTGGATTCTTGTGGGGAGTGCGCTGATCCTGGCGTTGTCGTTGGGTGTGCGACACGGGTTCGGCCTGTTCCTGGCGCCGATGAGCAGCGAGTTCGGCTGGGGCCGTGAAACCTTTGCCTTCGCCATCGCCTTGCAGAACCTTATCTGGGGCCTGGCACAGCCGTTTACCGGCGCCCTGGCCGATCGGTTTGGCGCCACCAGAGCGGTGTTTGTCGGCGGCGTTCTTTACGCGGTGGGCCTGGTGCTGATGGGCATGTCCGATTCGGCGTGGTCGCTGTCCCTCAGTGCCGGCCTGCTGATTGGTATCGGCCTGTCCGGCACCTCGTTCTCGGTGATTCTCGGCGTGGTCGGCCGCGCCGTGGCCCCGGAAAAACGCAGCATGGCCATGGGCATCGCGAGCGCTGCCGGTTCGTTCGGCCAGTTTGCGATGGTGCCGGGCACCTTGGGCTTGATCAGTTGGTTGGGGTGGTCTGCAGCACTGCTGGCGCTGGGCCTCATGGTGGCGCTGATTCTGCCGCTGGTCGCGATGCTCAAGGACCGGCCGTTGCCGGTGATGGCCGGTCAGCAAACCTTGCGTGAAGCGTTGAAGGAAGCCTGTTCCCATTCCGGCTTCTGGTTGTTGGCCTTCGGCTTTTTTGTCTGCGGTTTCCAGGTGGTGTTCATCGGTGTGCATTTGCCGGCCTACCTGGTGGACCAGCACCTGCCGGCCACCGTCGGCACCACGGTGTTGGCGCTGATTGGCCTGTTCAATATCTTCGGCACCTACACCGCCGGCTGGCTCGGTGGGCGCATGTCCAAGCCGCGCTTGCTGACCGGTTTGTACCTGTTGCGTGCGGTGGTGATTGTGCTGTTTCTGTGGGCGCCGGTCACCGAAGTCACGGCCTACCTGTTTGGCATGGCCATGGGCTTCTTGTGGCTGTCCACCGTACCGCTGACCAACGGCACCGTCGCGACACTGTTTGGTGTGCGAAACCTCTCCATGCTCGGTGGGATCGTGTTCCTGTTCCACCAGCTTGGTTCATTCCTGGGCGGCTGGTTGGGCGGGGTGGTCTATGATCGTACCGGCAACTACGATTTGATCTGGCAGGTGGCAATTCTGTTGAGCCTGCTCGCCGCGGCGCTTAACTGGCCGGTGCGCGAGCGGCCGGTGGCACGATTGCAGGCGCAGATGGAGGCAGCATGAGCTTAGCGGTACGCGGTGTGATACTTATCGCAGGGTTGGTCCTGGTGCTGCTGGCCTGGTGGGGCTGGCAACACGGCGGGCTGGCGTTGATGCAACTGGGTATGCCGATCTGTTAAGTTCGTAGCCTGAATATTTTGAAGGACACCCGACATGCAGATGCGCTGGCTCGCTGTACCCGTCCTGATGGCAATCGGCAGTGTCGCCTCTGCTGCCAGTTGCCCGCCGCTGCTGGAAGGCCAATTGCCCAAGCTGCGCGCCAAGGAATCCATCGACCTGTGCCAACGTTTTGCCGGCAAACCCTTGGTCATCGTCAATACCGCGAGCTTCTGCGGGTTCGCCCCACAGTTCAAAGGGCTCGAAGCGTTGTATCAACGCTACAAGGGCGAAGGGCTGGAAGTGATCGGCGTGCCGTCCGATGACTTCAAGCAGGAAGCCAAGACCGGTGAAGAGACCGCCAAGGTGTGTTACGTGAATTATGGCGTGACCTTTACCATGACCGAGCCACAAAGGGTCAAGGGGCCGGACGCGGTGCATTTGTTCAAGGTATTGGCGCAGCAGACCGACGCGCCGCCGAAGTGGAATTTCTACAAGTATGTGGTGGATCGGCAGGGCAAGGTGATTGCCAATTTCTCCAGCCTTACCAAGCCGGACAGTCCGGAGCTGATCAAGGCGGTGGAGGAGGCGATCGCCTCCAAACCGTGATCGGCGTGCATTAAAAAGCCCCGCCTCCTTTGCAGGAGAGCGGGGCTTTTTTATGCGGCGTCGGGTTAGAACTTGTAGGTCAAGCCCAGGCCGAAACCGTTAGCGCTGTTTTCGTACTTGGCGTTGTACGTCTGACGCAGGGCATTGGTGCGCTGCACTTTGACGTCTTCTTCCTTGAGGTACGAGTAAGCCAGGTCGACGGTCATGTTATCCATGACCGCGTAGCCCAGGCCCACACTGAAGATTGTACGGTCGCCAGTAGGGATGCGCGGTGAACGATCGGTATTGTTGGTAGGCGACTGGTCGAAGGTCAGGCCGGTACGCAGTACAACTTGTTTGGTCAGTTGGTACGAAGTACCCACTGCGTATGCCCAAGTGTCATGCCAGTTCTGATCTTCTTTGATAGTACCGACCAGCGCCGGAGCAACGCCGCCGCCGTTGGCAGCGGTGACGCCTTCGTTGTTGACGGTGATGTCTTTCAGGCGGCTCCAACGGGTCCAGGTCGCACCTGCATAGAGTTTCCATGCATCGTTCATGTCCTGAGTGACCGACAGATCCCAGGATTCAGGGGTGTCGATTTTCAGCGAGGCATCGTAACGATTTCCGCGCAGGGCAATGCCTGGAACGCCCGTGCCCGGGGTCACTTCAGTATGGCCTTCGAGCTTGTACTTCACTTTCGAGTGATAAGTCAGGCCCACGCGCGTGGTATCGGTGGCTTGAACCAGAACGCCGAAGTTAAAGCCCAGGGCAGTATCGTCGCCCTTGATCTTGATGTTATTCGGGCCGCTGCCTGGAACCTGAGGCAACGAAACATCCGACTCCAGCACGCCGGAGATCCGGTTGATGGTTGGGCCAAAGCCGATGGAAACCCTGTCGTTAAAGGCATAGCTGACAGTCGGCTGGAAGGTCATGACCTTCACTTCGCTCTTGCTGCCAAAGCCACGGCCCTGGAAGCCATTTTCGTAGTCGGTCACCAAACCGAACGGAGCATAGACGCCGAAACCGATGGCCCACTGTTCATTGAGCTTGTTTGTGTAGAAGCCGAATGGAACGGCGGTGAAGGGCACCATGTCACCTTTGTTGCTACCGGTGGTGTTGGTGTTGCCACTGACGTGGCTGATATCGGTTGAAGCATCAATCGCTGCAACACCGCCCGTGATTTGCTGGCCTTCCAGCCGAGCCATACCGGCAGGGTTACCGTAAACAGTACTTGCATCATCGGCAGAAGAAGAGCGACCTGCGAAACCCGTACCCATCCCGCTGACGCTCTGTTCGTTCAGTGCGAAACCGCTTGCAAACAGTTGGGAGGATGCCATGGCAACGGCGAGGCTAAGTGTGGTCTTGAGCATTACTTTTTTCATTATTAGAACTCCGTGGTGATCACCGCTGCGGAAAGTAACAATAAATTTAAGATCGCGCTATAGGCTGTAATACTGGAGATAGAGCGGTTTTGTAGGACAATCCGACCAGAATTCGGGGTTTTTGGCGAATCTTGCAAATTGCCCGGTCAGCAAGCCACGTGATTCATGGGTGAAACACAGGTTTGCCAGGCTTGAGTGAAATCGCGCAGCCTTCCTTGTGGGTGAAATATTTCTTTCCAGATACGCGCCATTGCCAAGACATCACCGGGCGGTGGCAGGGTGCAGGTGTGTTGTTCAACCAAAAGCCAGGCGATTGCCGTGGCGTAGCGCAGGTTTACCGTCAACTCCAGTTGCGGCGCGCTGAGGAAGGCATGTTGGCTGGCCAGTCCACGCACCAGGCTGGCCCGTTCAGGGTCCAGCGCCAGGTACTTGTCCCATAAATCGCGATGGCGGGGCTCGGTGATGCTGTACAGGCCATGCCCGCGTCGGTCGTGCAAAGCGGAACCGAGTTCCGACTGGCTGGCGGCAATGCCCAGCAGCAGGGACTCAGCCGTCGGGTTATGGCGGCCGAGGTACAGTAATGTCGGCCGGATCACATAACGACACAATTCGCTGGCGGCGATACCCATACGAGCCTCAATCCGTGAAAATGGTCGGCGAGGCCTGAGGAGGGGGCTTGGCAGCAGTGGATCGGATCTCAGGCTCGCCGGAGGCGGATCATGCCGCCTGAGTTGAAGTGTAGTGTCATATTTGTGATGTAAAGGACTGTTTTTAAAACATCTTATTCATTTAGTTATAACGTTTATATCTATTTGAACTTAATGTCATCACCTGTGCATAAAAGCCAGGCAATAAAAAACCCTGTTTTTTAAACAGGGTTTTTTTATGTTTCAGCGACTCAGGTCGATCAGGCAACCAGTGCCTGACGAGTACGTTCGATCACAGCCTGCAGCGGTTCTGCGCTGGAGTATTGATCGGGGTACAGGCGTTCGCTGTGACGAGCGATGCCGTGTTCATTGACCAGGGTGAAGCTGAAGCAGCCTTTACGAGCGGCCATGATCAGGCAGTTCATTGGGGCAAAAGCATTGGTGAGGGTGCGAATGGCATCCTGAGTATGGATAGTGGACATATTATTGGTGTTCCTACAAATGACACGGTTAAGAACCGTGCAACGTTAAAACGTTCCAGTGACGTTGATCACCATTGATCGAACGAAGAACCCGACTGGAACAAAGCAGCCAGTTTGAAGCGCTAATAAGTTAGGCGCGCTTGGGCTGGCAGGTAGGTACTTAGGAGGGCAGGCAACACAACAGGGGCAAAGGTTCTGGGCCCAGGGTGGAGATCCTGATCAATTTGCAGGCTGGTTCGGTCAGAGTATTGAAACTTCGCGACACCCTTTGTTTGTTCAAAGGCCGTGTCGTCGCAAGTGATACCTGGAAACCATCGAGGTGGTCGATCCCGTGTTGTTCAGGGGAGTTGTTCGACCAGAATTGACTTTCAGCTTGGTACTAACGCCGCGGATAGTAACGGAATGAATTTGGTAATGGAAGGGCTCTGACCAAAAAACTTCAATCAGCCGCCCAGCAGGCCCCGATAGACCAGCACCGTGGTTGCCGCTGCCAACGAGCAGCCCAGCCCGTAAGCGGCGAGGGTCAAGCGCAGGGACTGGCCGGTCTCCACCACTTTCATCACATCGGCCATGTCGTTGATCCGGCCTTCGCCCAGTTCAATGCACAGGCTTACGGCGGTAAACGCCGCCGACAGCAAGATAGCGATGGCAAACAGTGCGCCGTCCGGGGATGGCAGCGCCGCATTGATCCCCAAGGAAATGGCGCAGATGGCCAGTAGCAACACAGCGAATAACAGAATTCCTTTCATCGACCCTTCCAACGTTGCGCTGTAGGTCGGGGAGTGTGGCGAGCCGGGAAAGATTTGAAAAGTCCCTGGTTTGCCCCGGCGGTAACATTTTTGCAGCAAGTTGCTTCATAAAAAGCCGGCGATATAACCATCGGATGGGTACTTGTGCACATTGGTTGCGCGGGGTGTAACCGCGCTGTCAACTGCACTGCAGCGCCGCCATTTGCCTGCAATGGAAATTTAAGTCAATGAAAAATCTGGCTTTTTTTTATTGGTGAAAAAATCGTCAGTTTGACTGCGGCCCCCATTCCATGGGGGTTTGCGCGGGTTAAAGGGGGGTTGTCCACTGAGTTATCCACAGCTTCTGTGGATTGTCCCGAGCGCTTGCTCTAGAACGGGCGTGCAGAGTTTTTTCAGCTTTACCTGTACGAAAAAAAGAGTAGAGTGGCGCGCCTTCCGTTCTGTCCCACAGTGCTTTATGAAGTTTCGCTCAGTATCACCTTCTGTTACCGACGCCCCTCACACTGTTACCGCCCCCAAGCGCTTTTCCTTGAAAGTGGCTTTGTGGTTGCTCGACAGCCCGCGCCTGGGTCACAACGTCAACGTCAAACACTTCGCCGGGCGCTTGCTCAAGCAGCCGGCCCGTGAAGGCGTGGTCGCTGCCCAAAGTCGCCTGGGCCAACTGATGTGCCGTGAGTGCGGGAATGCCCGTGACCGCCGCATCGGCCACGACCTGCTGCGCCTCGCGGCCCGTGCCGGTGACCGCCGCGCCCAACGTGAACTGGGCCAGGTCGAAGACTGAGCTGTCCTCAGGCCCTGTGCTCCGCTAACCTTGCTTTTTTTCGGTGATGGCAGACATGTCTATGGCGTTTGACTGGACCAGTATTGCCCTTGGCCTCGCTGGCGCTGCTGTGCCGTTATTGGCCCTGTGCTGGCAGCTTCAGCGACGGCTGACCGCGCGCATGACCGGCTGGGAACTGCTCGAAGAGCGTCTGGCCATTGCGCAACTGGCCCAAGAAGGCCTCGCCGCGCAGTTGGATGCCAGTCGCGATGAAATCAGCGACCTGAGCCAGGCCAATGCTGCCAAACAGGCTGACTTGGCGGCTGTGCGCCGCGAGGTCGAACTGCTGCAGATCGACCGCGACAATGCCCGCGACGCCGCGCATGCGTGGAACTTGGACCGCAGCGCCAAGGAGGCCGAGCTACGTCGCCTGGATGCATTGTCGTCCGCCCTGCGCGCCGAACTGCGTGAGCAGCAGGACAGCCATCAACAACGCCTTAACGACCTGCAAGGCTCACGGGATGAGTTGCGCGCGCAGTTCGCCGAACTGGCGGGCAAGATCTTCGACGAGCGTGAACAGCGCTTCGCCGAAACCAGCCAGGAACGCCTGGGCCAGTTGCTTGATCCGTTGAAGGAACGCATCCAGTCCTTCGAAAAACGCGTAGAAGAAAGCTACCAGAACGAAGCACGCGAGCGTTTTTCCCTGGCTAAGGAGCTTGAACGCCTACAGCAACTGAACCTGCGTCTGTCAGACGAGGCCACCAACCTGACCCGCGCCCTCAAGGGCCAGAAAACCCAAGGCAACTGGGGCGAGCTGATCCTTGAGCGGGTGTTGGAGCATGCGGGCCTGGAGAAGGGCCGCGAGTATCAGACTCAGGTCAGCCTCAAGGGCCCGGACGGCGAGCGTTTCCAGCCGGACGTGCTGATCATGTTGCCCGGCGACAAGCAGGTGGTGGTGGATTCCAAGGTCAGCCTCACCGCTTATCAACAGTACGTGGCAGCGGAGGATGATGTGATCGGCCAAGCGGCGTTGAAGCAGCACGTGCTGTCGCTGCGCAATCACGTCAAAGGCTTGGCCGGCAAGGATTACAAACGCCTGGAAGGCCTGCACAGCCTGGACTTCGTGTTGCTGTTCGTACCGATTGAGGCGGCTTTTTCGGCCGCGTTGCAGGCCGAACCGAACTTATTCCAGGAAGCCTTCGATCGCCATATCGTCATCGTCAGCCCCACCACGTTGCTGGCTACCCTGCGGGTGATCGATAGCCTGTGGAAGCAGGAACGCCAGAGCCAGAACGCCCGGGAAATCGCCGAGCGTGCGGGCTGGCTTTACGACAAATTCGTGCTGTTTATCCAGGACCTGGACGAAGTGGGTAATCGTCTACAACAGTTGGATAAGGCTTACAGCGCCGCGCGTAACAAGCTGACAGATGGACGCGGGAATCTGGTCAGCCGGACCGAGCAATTGAGGTTGCTCGGCGCGCGAGCGAGTAAAAGCTTGCCGGCCGATCTGCTGGAGCGGGCGATGACCGATTCCGACGGCGTGGCCCATCTGCCCGAATAGGTACAAACCAAAATGTGGCACTGACCTAAAGGGGCAGATGCCGACTCAGCAACGCTCGCAACGCCGCCGGCTTCACCGGCTTGGCCAGGTAATCCAGCCCCGCCGCATGCACCTCGGCCACCATTTCCGGGCGGCCGTCGGCACTGATGACCACGCCGGGAATCGGCTCCGCCAATTGCGCGCGCAGCCAGCCCATCAACTCAGTACCGGTCTCGCCATGATCCAGGTGGTAATCCACCAGTGCCAGCTGCGGGCGCACGCCCTCGGCCAGCAGCGCCGCGCATTGCGCCTGGTCGGTGGCGGTCCACACTTCGCAACCCCAGCGCGTCAACAGGCTGCGCATGCCAATCAGGATGCTCTCTTCGTTATCCACGCACAGCACCTGCGCACCGCTCAACGGCAGCCCGGTTTCCTGCGGCGTCTTGACCAGCGGGGTGGCCTGGTTGCGTGCCAGCGGCACGCGCACACTGAACACGCTGCCCTTGCCTGGCCATGAGCGCACGCTCAAGCGGTGGTCCAGCACGCGGCACAGGCCGTCGGCGATCGCCAAGCCAAGTCCCAGGCCTTTCTCCGCGCGGGTCTGGTGGCTGTCCAGGCGCTTGAATTCTTCGAAGATCACCTTCTGTTTATCCTGCGGGATACCCGGGCCACGGTCCCACACTTCCAAGCACAGCTCGCCTTTACGTCGGCGTACGCCCAGCAGCACCGGGCCGTCGGCATAACGGAAGGCGTTGGTGAGAAAATTCTGCAGAATCCGTCGTAACAACTTTATGTCGCTGTCGACGCGCAAACGGCTGCCGCGCAGGCGGAAGCGCAGACCTTGCTCCTGGGCGAGCGCCTTGAATTCCGCGCCGAGGGTGTCGAACAGCTCATTGAGCACAAAGGGCTGGCGCTGTGGGTTGATCTTGCCGTTTTCCAGGCGAGAAATATCCAGTAGGTCGCTGATCAGGTCTTCGGCAGAGCGCAGCGAACTGTCCAGGTGTTGCACCAATTGCCGGGCTTCGCTGGACAGGCCGTCGTTCTGGTGGGAGAGGGCGGCGGAGAACAGGCGCGCAGCATTCAACGGCTGCATCAGGTCATGGCTGACGGCCGCCAGGAAGCGCGTCTTCGACTGGCTGGCAGATTCGGCCACGCCCTTGGCGTCAGTGAGCGCCACGTTGAGCTGGGACAGCTCGTGGGTGCGCTCGGTCACCCGTTGCTCCAGGCCTTCGTTGGCTTCGGTGAGTGCCTGTTCGGCTTCGCGGAACGCGGTAATGTCAGTGAAGCTCATGACGAAACCGCCGCCGGGCATTGGGTTGCCGATCAGTTCGATCACGCGGCCATTGGGGAATAAACGCTCGGACGTGTGCGCGCGGCCCTGGCGCATCCAATGCAGGCGTCGCGCCACGTGCACTTCGGCCTCGCCCGGCCCGCACAGCCCGCGTTCGGCGTTGTAGCGGATGATGTCGGCAATTGGCCGGCCCACGCTGATCAGCCCGTCGGGGTAATTGAACAGCTCCAGGTAGCGCCGGTTCCAGGCCACCAGCTTGAGGGACTGGTCGACCACGCTGATGCCTTGGGTGATGTTTTCGATGGCGCCTTGCAGTAACGCGCGGTTGAACTGCAGCACTTCCGACGCTTCGTCGGCGATGCGTACGACGTCCTCCAACTGCATTTCCCGCCCTTCGATGGCTGCTTTTACCACTGCGCGGGTCGAGGATGCACCGAGTACACCGGCCAGCAAGCGTTCCGTGTGGGCGATCCAATCGTTGTCGGCATTCTGGTTGGGGTTGAAGCCTTTACCCTGGCGATAGGCGAAACGGATAAAGCTTTGCTGGGCCCGTTCTTCACCCACAAAGCGCGCAGCCAGGCTCAGCAGATCGCTGATCTGCACCGACAGCATTGAGCGGGCACTGGCGCGCTGGCTGATTTCCTGGCCGATAAAGCGCCCGGCTTGCCAGTGCTCGGACACCCGCGTGCGCGAGAGCATCGACACCCACACAAACAGCGTGAAGTTACCCGCCAGTGAGAACACGGTGCCCAGGGTCAGCGAAGTGACGGAGAGGCCCAGCGGGTGCGAATGCATCCACGTCAGCCCTGGGAAAAGGCTGAGGGACCAACCCAGGCTTTTCGCCGTCACCGGTAGGACCAAGGTGTAGAACCACAGGAAGGTGCCCGCTGCCAGGCCCGCGAATACACCGCGTCGGTTCGCCTGTTTCCAGTACAGCGCACCGAGCATCGCCGGCGCCAATTGGGTCACGGCGGCAAAGGCGATCTGGCCGATGGTCGCCAGGCTGGCGGTCGAACCCAGCAGGCGGTAACTGACGTAGGCCAGCAACAGGATGATCACGATGCTCACCCGGCGGACCGAGAGCATCCAGTGGCGGAACACTTCGAACGGCCGCTCGGCGCTGGAGCGACGCAGCAACCACGGCAGCAGCATGTCGTTGGACACCATGGTCGACAGCGCGATGCTCGCCACGATCACCATGCCGGTGGCCGCTGAAGCGCCGCCAATAAATGCCAGTACCGCGAGGGCGGGGTGGGCTTCGGCCATCGGCAGGCTGATGACGTAGGAGTCCGGAAGCACCGAGCCGGGCAGCATCATCTTGCCGCCCAAGGCGATCGGTACTACAAACAGCGCGGCAAGAATCAGATACGCGGGAAACACCCACTTGGCCAGGCGCAGGTCCTGCGGGTCGATGTTCTCGACCACCGTGACATGAAATTGCCGAGGCAAGCAGATGATCGCCATCATGGCCACGCCGGTCTGCACCACCATCGAAGGCCAGTTGACGGTCTCCTTCCAGTATTCCTCCAGCCGTGGCGCCAGAATGGCCTGGCTGAACAGGTCGCCGAAACCGTCGTACAGGCCGTAGGTCACAAACGCGCCGACTGCCAGAAACGCGAACAGCTTGACCAGGGATTCAAACGCAATCGCCAGCACCATGCCACGGTGGTGTTCCGTGGCGTCGAGGTTGCGGGTACCGAAGACGATAGTGAACAGCGCCAATACCAGCGACACGATCAGTGCGGTGTCCTGCGCGCGGGTGCCGGTGGTGTCGGCACCCGCGCCGATCAGCAGGTTGACTCCCAGCACGATGCCTTTGAGTTGCAGCGCAATATAGGGCAGTACGCCGACCAGGCAGATCAGTGCGACCACCACGGCCAGGGATTGGGATTTGCCGTAGCGCGCCGCAATAAAGTCGGCGATGGAGGTGATGTTTTCCTGCTTGCTGATCAGAATCATCTTCTGCAGCACCCAAGGTGCCAACACCAGCAATAGAACCGGTCCGAGGTAGATCGGTAAAAATGCCCACAGCTGTTCGGCAGCCTGGCCTACGGCGCCGAAGAAGGTCCAGCTGGTGCAGTAAACGGCGAGCGACAGGCTATACACCCAGGCACGTACACGTGGCGGCAAGGGCGCACGGCGACGATCACCGTAGAAGGCGATGGCAAACATAATGGCCATATAGGCCAGGGCAACGGCGGCGATCAGCCCGCTGGACAGCGTCATGGTAACTCCGAGCATAGGAACACCCAGGCATTCCGGGCCCGGTTGGACAGTCTCGCATGATGGGTGGGGTTAGTCAGTGTCGACCAAGGTCGTGTGGGATCGAATGTCGCAGGGGCGCTCAGCGAGGTGGCAGGGTTTTCTGGCGCAGGATGTAGAGTGTCACCAGCACGGCGCTGGTCAGCATGAAACCACGCGCCCACGGCAGGGGCACCAGGTAGCAGGAAACACCGATGCTCAGCCACATCAAGCCAATGGCGTAGACCTTGCCTTTGAGCGGGATACCGTTGCCGTCCAGGTAATCACGGATCCACGGGCCCAGGCGCGGGTGTTGCACCAGCCAGTGGTAGAAGCGCGGGGAGCTTCGAGCGAAGCAGGCGGCGGCGAGCAACAGAAAGGGCGTTGTCGGCAATACCGGTAGGAAAATGCCGATCACCCCCAGCGCTACGCTCAACCAGCCGATGGCCAGCAGCACGTAGCGCAGGAGCAGAGAACGATTGCCCATGGGTGTCACGGGCAAGCGACTCAGTGGTGACGTGGCTTGAGGATCGCCGGTTTTTCGTCAGGGGCGTTGCACAGCAGGTACAGCGCGGTCAGGGCTTCCGGGATCTGTACGATCATGTCATCCATCAGGTTGGCGTCGGCGGCGATGTCGGAGAACTCCGGCTGGTCGTCGAACAGGCCCGAACCGACCATGATCGGCAGCAGCATTTCGCTGACTTCTTCCTCGGCGGTTTCGAACCAGGCGGCTTCGCGCAGGAACACGCCTTCCATGAAGCCGATGCACCAGCCGCGCAGGTCGGAATCATCTGGCTCTTCGCCCAGGTCCAGCTCGCATGGCAATTCGAATTCCTCGTCGGAGGCCAGTTGGCGACCGATGTGGGCCTTGAGGGCCAGCAGGGTGGATTCGATTTCTTCGCGCTGGGCGGCGTCGGCGTAGTGCGGCTCTTCGGCGAACAGTGCGTCGATCCATTCGCGGTCGGGCACGACCTCGGAGCAGATCGACAGGGCGGTCAGGTAGCCGTGGGCGGCCACGTAGTCCAGCGCCTCGTCATGCAGCTCATCGGCGTCGAGGAAGGCTTGCAGGCGGGTTAGTTGCTCAGCGAAGGACATTGAAGGACTACCTTGGGAATAAACGATGCTGAATTCTAGGCCTTCTTGAGCGCCCAGGCCAGCCACACTGCATATTTGCCAGGTTTTAGATAGCGCTCGCTGTTCGTCAGTGGCGCCCTTTGCCGGGGATCGCTCGGGTATACTGCCGCGTTTTGTGATGCCCTTGCAGGCCAAGCGCCAGTCCGAGAAAACTTCGCTTACGGATTATTTCCCGTGAGAACGTGTTTTCTCGGCCAGCCTGTACAGAGGGATTTCGGCACTATTTTGGAGTTATACATGCTCGAGCAGGCTCAACGCGTCCTCAAGGACATCTTCGGCTACGACAGTTTTCGTGGCCGCCAGGGTGCGATCATTGAGCGCGTGGCCAGTGGCGGTGACGCCCTGGTCTTGATGCCTACCGGTGGTGGCAAGTCATTGTGTTTCCAGGTGCCGGCGCTGTTGCGCAATGGCTTGGCCGTGGTGGTGTCGCCGCTGATCGCGTTGATGGACGATCAGGTGGCGACCCTGGAAGAGCTGGGTGTCGCCGCCGCGTCCTTGAACTCCACCCTCAGCGCCGAGCAGCAGCGCGACCTGGCTGCACGCATCAAGCGCGGTGAGGTGAAGATGCTCTACCTCGCTCCCGAGCGCCTGGTGCAGCCACGCATGCTGGCCTTTTTGCAAAGCCTGGAAATCGCCCTCTTCGCGATCGACGAGGCCCACTGCGTGTCGCAATGGGGCCACGATTTCCGTCGCGAATACCTGCAGCTCGGCCAGTTGGCGGAACTGTTTCCCGATGTGCCGCGCATTGCCCTGACCGCCACCGCCGACAAGCGCACCCGCGAAGAAATCGTCGAGCGCCTGCACCTGCAGAACGCCGAGCGCTTCCTGTCGAGCTTCGACCGGCCGAATATCTTCTACCGCATCGTGCCCAAGGAGCAGCCGCGCAAGCAGTTGCTGGCCTTCCTGTCCGAGCGGCGCAGCGATGCCGGCATCGTCTATTGCCTGTCGCGCAAGAAGGTCGATGAAGTCGCCGCGTTCCTCTGCGAACAAGGTTACCCGGCGCTGCCTTACCACGCGGGCCTGCCTAACGAAACGCGCTCCGCCCACCAGAAGCGCTTCCTCAACGAGGAAGGCCTGATCATGGTGGCCACCATCGCGTTCGGCATGGGCATCGACAAATCCAACGTGCGCTTCGTGGCGCATATGGACCTGCCCAAATCCCTTGAGGCGTACTACCAGGAAACCGGGCGTGCCGGCCGTGATGGCCTGCCGGCGGATGCCTGGATGGTCTACGGCCTGCAAGACGTGGTGATGCTCAAGCAGATGTTGCAAAACTCCGAGGGTGACGAGCGTCACAAGCGCCTGGAGCAGCACAAGCTCGACGCGATGCTCTCGCTGTGTGAAGAGACCCGTTGCCGTCGCCAGACCTTGCTCGCGTATTTCGACGAAGACATGCCCC
The DNA here is from genome assembly GCF_020093335.1 of Pseudomonas fluorescens group sp. Classification (NCBI taxonomy): domain Bacteria; kingdom Pseudomonadati; phylum Pseudomonadota; class Gammaproteobacteria; order Pseudomonadales; family Pseudomonadaceae; genus Pseudomonas; species Pseudomonas fluorescens group sp. The sequence goes on from NZ_JAIOKW010000015.1 coordinate 17,351, forward strand.
AACCCTGCGGCCATTGCGACAACTGCGTCGACGGCGTGCAGACCTGGGACGCCACTGAACCCGCGCGCCAGGGTTTGTCCGCTATTTACCGCACCGGCCAGCGTTATGGCGTGGGTCATTTGGTGGATGTATTACTGGGCAAGGATAACGAGAAGGTCCGCAGCTTCGGCCACGAAAAACTGTCGGTCTATGGCGTGGGCAAGGCCCGCGCTGAGGGCGAATGGCGTTCGCTGTTCCGGCAGATGGTCGCGCGTGGCTTGGTGGATATCGACATCGAAGGGTATGGCGGTTTGCGCCTGAATGACAGTTGCCGGCCATTGCTCAAGGGCGAAGTCAGCCTTGAGCTGCGCCGCGACCTCAAGCCGCAGACCACCGCCAAGAGCAGCACCAGCCAGGCCAGCCAACTGGTGCGTGGCGAAGAGCGCGAACAGTGGGAAGCCTTGCGCACCCTGCGGCGCAAACTGGCGCAGGAACACAGCGTGCCGCCTTACGTTATTTTCCCCGACTCCACCTTGCTGGAGATGTTGCGCGAGCAGCCCACCAGCATGGCTGAAATGGCGCGGGTCAGCGGCGTGGGTGCGCGCAAGCTCGAGCGCTACGGCCAGGCCTTCCTCGAAGTGCTGGGCGGCCAGGCCGAAGCGCCGAAGGAAATCGCCGATATTCGCCATGAATTGATCAGCCTGGCCCGCGCAGGCATGACCCCGATCCAGATCGCCGGTCAGCTGCAATGCTCGGAAAAAAACGTCTACACCTTGTTGGCTGAATCCATCGGCAAGCAGCAGCTGTCGTTGGAGCAGGCGCTTGATTTGCCGGAAGATTTGCTCGGCGAGATCCAAGACGCGTTCCTGGACGGAGAGGGCGAATTGCCACCAGTTGCGGAGATCGCACCGCTGTTTACAGGGCGTGTTCCTGAGGGTGTCTTGTACTGCGTAAGGGCCGCTTTGCAGTCTGAATTCGAAATTTAGTGCGCCAATTACGACAATGTAACGAATCAGTACATAGCAACTCTTGCCTACGGGAAGAGCGCATGCTTAGCTGACTAATAATTAGCCACACTTTATTTTCAGTCTAAAACATGAGTTTTTTATGCCGTTAACCGATCAACACCGATTTGGCATGCAGCTGGCGCAAATGTCCCGTGGTTGGCGCGCCGAGCTCGACCGCCGTTTGGCGGGGCTGGGCTTGTCCCAGGCGCGCTGGCTGGTGCTGTTGCACTTGGCCCGTTTCGAGGATGCACCCACCCAGCGCGAATTGGCGCAAAGCGTCGGCGTCGAAGGGCCGACACTGGCTCGCCTGCTGGACAGCCTGGAAGGTCAAGGCCTGGTGCAACGCCAGGCGGTGGTGGAAGACCGTCGTGCCAAGCGCATTCTGCTGTGTGATACCGCCCGGCCGTTGATTGAGCAGATCGAGACGATTGCTACCGCTTTGCGTCATGAGTTGTTTGTGGGGGTGGATGAAGCCGATTTGCGAGTGTGTATGCGGGTGCATGGGCACATTCTGGCGAATCTGGAAAAGTCCTGAGGCAAACAAACGCTGATTGACACTGGGCGGGCCTGCTGTGGTGAGCGGGCTGCTGTGGTGAGCGGGCTTGCCCCGCGCTGGGCTGCGAAGCAGCCCCACTGCAGTCACCGCGCTTCTTCAGTCAGAAATCAGTCGCCTGGTTTCGGGGCCGCTTCGCAGCCCAGCGCGGGGCAAGCCCGCTCACTACAATCCCCTCATGTGTCAGAACGTCTGCCCCAGGTTCAGATACACCGCCTTCTGATTATCATCGTTGAACCCATAACTGAAATTCAGCGGCCCCAACGGTGTATCAAACCCCAGGAAGATACTCGCCGCGTTGATGTAGCCGCTGTCGAATTCATTGTCGTTGTTCCACGCCCGGCCGCGTTCCAATGACGCACCGAGGTACAGCGGGAAATCCAGCGGCAGGTACGAACGTGGCGTCAGTCGACGGTAATACACCGCTCGCATCAGGCTGATGTTCTGGCCTGAGATGGCGTCCTGGCGGAAGCCCGACAGCTGCCGCGCACCGCCCAGCAGGAAGCTGGAAATCACCACATCCGAATCATCCAGCGTGCGCCCGTAGCGTCCCCCCAGCACCAGGGTGTCCGGGCCGTGGCTCATGGCCTTGTCCAACTTGAATTCCCATTGGCGGTAGCGCTGGTCCGAGCCCAGCCCCGGTTCGAATTCGCGGTAGGCCAGGCCGATGTCTTCGCCGGTATGGGGGAAGTACACATTGTCCAGGGAGTCGAAGGAGTACTTCAGTTCATAGAAGCCTTCGCTGAAGCTCACACTGGGCAGGTCCCGGTCGCCGATGCGTACATCCGCCTTGCCCCAAGCCTCGCCGACGCCGAAGCGGATCTCGCCGCTGTTGCCAATCTGCCTGCCGACGTTCAAGCCGAAGCCGTAGCGTTCCAGGCGGTATTCGGAGATGGGATCGTTGTCCAGGATCAGCTCGACGTTCTGTGCTTGGGCGCTGATATAAGGCGCGACAAAGTAACGCGAGCCGGTGTCCATCGGCTGGTAGAACTCGCTGTACAGCTCTTGCCGATCACCGATCTGCACCCGCGTCAGCCACTCGGCGCCGAGGCGGTTGATACCGTTCATGCGGTAGCTGGCGCCGAGGTTGAAGGCGCTGTCGCCGCGCATGTCATCCGAGAGGTTCAGGCCGAGGCGCAGGTAATCGGTGCCGCTGCGTTTGCCGCGCGCGCTGATCACCAGGGTGTTGTCCTGGCCTTTCTTGACCACGCGGTATTGCACCTGCTCGAAGTAATCCAGGCCGTACAAGGTGCCCATGTCCGACTGCAGGCGGCCCAGGTTCAACGGCTCGCCCAGGGGTTGGCGAATGTAGTAGCGGATCACGTCGTCGCTGACTTTCGAATCGTTTTCCACGGTGATCGCGGTGATCACCGGGGTGCGCTCGCCGGGGGTACGCGCGGCCACCAGTTGCGGGTCGATCGGTTCGGCAGGACGCAGGTGGGCCAGGCGCACGTCGAGGGCGCGAGTCGCGCGGTAGCCGGCGTCGATCATGTCCTTGGCGCGGCCGAAGTCGGTCACGCCATAGGCGGCGAGCGGTGGCTGGATCAGCACATCCTTGGGGTGCAAGTCCTTGAGTTGTTCTTCGGAGTTGCGCCGTGTCATCAGCGTGATGGACTGGTTGAGCACGTCCACCACCGTCGCCAGTTGCTTGCGCGAGCGCAGTGGGGTGCCGATGTCGACGACGATGGCGATATCCACGCCCATCTCCCGCGCCACGTCCAGCGGGATGTTATCGGTCATGCCGCCGTCCACCAGCAGCCGACCGTCCAGCTCCACCGGGGCGAATACCGCCGGGATCGACATGCTGGCACGGATCACCTGGGGCAGGTGGCCCTTGCGGAACACCACCTTCTCGCCGGTGGTGATATCGGTCGCCACCGCGCGGAAGGGAATCGGCAGCTTGTCGAAATTTCGCGTGTTGCTGCTGTGGGCGAACATGCTTTCCAGCAGCAGCGCCAGGTTCTGGCCCTGGATCACGCCCAGTGGCAGGCCCAGGCTACCGTCGTCACGAAAGCTGAGTTTCTGTTTGACCAGGAAATCCCGGTCATCCTGCTTGCGCCGGAACGGTACGTCCTCGCGGGGCGGTGCGTCGGACAGGGCCTGTTGCCAGTCGATGCTCAGCGCGAGCTTTTCCAGCTCGTCGATTTTGTAGCCGGAGGCGTACAGCCCACCGATCACCGCACCCATGCTGGTGCCGGCAATCGCATCGATCTGGATGCCTTGCTCTTCCAGCGCCTTGAGCACGCCGATATGCGCCAGCCCACGGGCGGCGCCACCGGACAGCACCAGGCCGATTTTTGGGCGTGGCGGTTCAAGGGCGTCGGCAACAAGAGGGAGTAGGCACAGGAACAGGCAGGACAGCAGGCGGCGCATCATGAATCTCGAGGCTGGGCGATAAAGGCCGCTATTATAGCCACTCGATCCGCCGAGCCCGTTACGCCAGGAGCCTCTCAAATTATGTCCTCGATCAAACCCGAGATCGTTATCACCTATTGCACCCAGTGCCAGTGGTTGCTGCGCGCGGCGTGGCTGGCGCAGGAATTGTTGAGCACGTTCGCCGATGACTTGGGCCAGGTGTCGCTGGCGCCGGCAACCGGTGGCGCATTTCGCATCACGTGCGATGGCGTGCAGATCTGGGAGCGTAAGGCCGACGGTGGTTTCCCTGAAGCCAAGGTGCTCAAGCAGCGCGTGCGCGACCAGATCGACCCGCAGCGTGACCTGGGGCACAACGATCGTACGCAGTAAAAGTCACCGCCGTCGGCGGGCGGTGACCGTGCAGGGGGGATTATTTGGCGGCCATTTTTTGCTTGATGAAGCCAATCACCCAGGTCAGCACCAGCCCGCCGACGCCACCGCCGACAATGTTGCTGCCAACGGTCGCCACATCCAGCGCTTCGCCACCGGAGGCGCCCGTCAGTACCGCGACGATCTGGCCCAGCAGCGCCCCGCCGACACCCCCGATCACGGTGTTAAGCCCTGTCCCAAGACTCTGCCTGGTCATCCCGGCGATGTTGCCGCCGATGGTCCCGCTGATTATTTGCACCAACAAACTGATGAGCATTTCCATGGTAAAGCTCCCGCATCGCGTTGAGGTTGTGACCACTCGCGTGCAGCAACTTCAGAAAATACCCAGGCTGTCGTCGAGGTGTCGGTTATCCGTTGAACGACGACAAACTGTTGCGGATGTTTAAAGTGTAGATCACGCCGTCGCCGCAGGCTGTTTGGCCTGGCTGGCACTGCCCATCAGTCCGGAAAGCACGATAGCGACGATGATCAGCACGCCACCCAGCAGCATCCGCAGCGTCGGGGTTTCGGCAAACAGCAGCCAAGCCGCGGTGATGCCGTAGACCGGCTCCATGGCAAACACCACCGAGGCCGTGCGCGCCTTGATCACCGCGAGGCTGGCGACAAACAGACTGTGGGCCAGGCCGGTGCAGAACACGCCGAGCAGGCCGATCCACAGCCAGTCAATCGCCCTCACCTCGGTCAGCCCCGGTGCCGCCACGGGCAACAGGCACACCGCGACCACCACGTTCTGGCACAACGCGGCCTGCACCGCCGGAATGCGGCCGGAACTGGCGCGATTGTTCAGCGACAGCAGGGAAAACAGCAGCCCCGAGGCGATCCCCCAGAGCAAGCCGCCGGTGGCTTCGCTGGCGAGGTTGAAGTCCGGGGTGACCAGCACCAGGCCGACGCTGACCAGTACCACCAGCACTATTTCATTGGCGCGGATACGCTCGCGGAAAATCAGCCCTTCAAGAATCACGGTAAAGGCCGGAAACGCAGTGAAACCCAGGGTCGCCACCGCAACGCCGGCGACCTTTACCGCAATAAAGAAGGTCACCCAATGCGCCGCCAGCAACACGCCGCTCACCAGCAGCCGACGCCAGTCGCGCCGCTCGAGTGTTTTCCAGGCGGTGTTGCTGGCGAACCGTGCGAATACCGCCAGGGCCACTACGGCAAACACGGCGCGTCCGAAGACGATGATGGCCGGTGAAGCGGCCGCCAGTTTGCCGAATACGCCGGTAAGGCCAAACATCAATGCACCGATATGCAGGGCGCCGAGGGCTGAGCGGGGAGTCATTGCAGTCCTTGAATCAAGCGTGTGACAGAAGCGCAGTTTAGTGGCTCGGCCGTGCAGGCGTCTGTCGTGCGGCTCGCGATTGTTATCGCAAGGCTATTCCTAGGCGTTGCGTCGCAATGCGCCCGGCGAGGCGCCAAACTCGCGCAGCATCGCGGCCGCAAAGGCACTTTGCGAGGTATAGCCGACGCGATCGGCGATTTCACCAACCGGCAAAGGCGTTTGGCGCAGCAGGTCCAAGGCCATGTGCAGGCGGCGACTGCGGATATAGTCCATGGGCGTTTGCCCGCATTCCGCCATGAAGCGTGCGTGCAAGCGCGCTACCGAGAGGTCGGCGATGCGTGCCAGGTCAGCCACCTGCAGCGGGTGCGCTAGGTGGCGCTCGATGTGCGCGTTGAACGCCGCATACGGCAGGCGCCGGCCCGGCAGCGGTTGGGCAGACGGATGGTTGAGGCTGGCCAGCAACAGCACTGCGCCTTGCTGGGCGATCAGCGGGTCATCCACCGGGCTCTGCGCCAGCCATTGCACCAACTGGTGTTGCCGCGAATCCAGGGCCAGCCGTGCCGGTTGGTCGAGCAGGCGGCGACTGGCATCGGCATGCGTGCCCAAGGATTGCAGCACCCAGTGCTCGGTGGGCACGTCCAGCACCAGGCAGCGGCTGCCGTCGCGACTGCCGCAGGCGTGGTGGGCGGAGAAGGGCAGCACCATCACGCTGCTTTCGCGCACTTGGCTGCCACGCCCGTCGACTTCCAGATCCAGGTGCCCGGACAGGCCGAACACCAACTGCGCATGGTCATGGCTGTGGGCGATGGGCGCTTCGAGGTAGTGGCGTAGCGTGAGAGTGGGGCTCATCGCGGTCTCCTGGGCGGCAAGTCGGCAGTCTACAACGCTTCGCGGTCGGTGGGCGCTGTCATCAGACTGACGCACAGTTGTCATGGGCTATTAATCGCACTGGCGCAAGCTCGCGAAAACACCGTCGAGGGATGCCCATGACCAGTGCCGAGTTGACCAAGCCCAGCCGCAAGCAACGGGTGCGTACCCTGTGGATTTCCGACGTGCACCTGGGCACACGGGATTGCCAGGCCGAACATTTGTCGCAGTTCCTCAAGGGCTACCACGCCGATAAGGTCTACCTGGTAGGGGATATCATCGACGGTTGGAAACTGCGTGGCGGCATGTATTGGCCCCAGGCCCACACCAACGTGATCCGCCGCCTGTTGACCATGGCCAAGCGCGGCACCGAGGTGATCTACGTTACCGGCAACCACGACGAATTCCTGCGCCGCTACTCCAAGCTGATCCTGGGCAATATCCAACTGGTGGACGAGGCCGTGCACGTGACTGCCGATGGCCGGCACCTGCTGGTGATCCACGGCGACCAGTTCGACGTGATCACTCGCTATCACCGCTGGCTGGCATTTCTCGGCGACTCGGCCTATGAGTTCACCCTCACACTGAACCGCTGGCTGAACCATTGGCGTGCGCGCTACGGCTATGGCTATTGGTCGCTGTCGGCGTACCTCAAGCACAAGGTCAAGACGGCGGTGAACTTCATCAGCGATTTCGAAGAAGCCATCGCCCACGAAGTCACCAAGCGCGAGTTGCACGGCGTGGTCTGCGGGCATATCCACCACGCGGAGATTCGCAAGGTGGGCGAGGTGGATTACCTCAACTGCGGGGATTGGGTGGAGTCGTGCACGGCGTTGATCGAGCACTGGGATGGGAGTATCGAGTTGTATCGGTTGGCGGATGCGCAGGCGAAGGAGGCGCAGCTTAAGGCCGAGATGGTCACAGGCTAAAGGGCTACTCAGGTCACAAATGTGGGAGGGGGCTTGCCCCCGATTGCAGAGTGTCAGTCGCTGTAAGCTTGACTGATATACCGCCATCGGGGGCAAGCCCCCTCCCACAGTTTTAATGCTGTTTCTTCAGTTGGACACGTCGGCGATGGCTTTGGCCAGCAGCGTCAACCGCGTGGCATCAATCCCTGCCACATTCGCCCGGCCAGAACTCACCATGTACACGCTGTGTTTCTCCCGCAGTTGTTTAACCTGCTCGGCACTCAGGCCGGTATAGGAAAACATGCCGCGCTGCGCGCCGATGTGCGCATACCGCTCCGACAGGCCATGGGGCGCCAACGCCTCCACCAGTCCGGAACGCAGGTGTGCGATGCGCGAACGCATGGCTTCTACTTCGTCGCTCCAGCGTTTTTTCAGCTCGGCATCGCCGAGGATGGTCGCCACCACCGCTGCACCATGGTCCGGTGGCGTCGACCACAGGTTACGCGCCGTGTTCGCCAACTGGCTACGCACATCCGTCAGCTTCTCCGCATCCGCCGCGCACACGATCAACGCGCCGACACGATCGCTGTACAGGCCGAAGTTCTTCGAGCAGGAACTGGTGACCAGCACTTCCGGCAGCTCGGCTGCAAACAGGCGCACCGCCCAGGCGTCCTGCTCCAGGCCGTCGCCAAAGCCCTGGTAGGCGAAGTCGATCAGCGGCAGCAACTGGCGCTCGCGCACGATCTGCAGCACCTGGCGCCAGTCATCCTGGGACAGGTCGAAACCGGTCGGGTTGTGGCAGCAGGCGTGCAGCAGCACGACATCGCCCTGAGGCACGCTGGACAGGGTGGCGAGCATCGCCGCCACATCCAGGCGATTGTCGGCGCCCACGTACGGATAATGGCTGACCGGGATCCCGGCCTTGGCAAAGATGGATTCGTGAATCGGCCAGGTCGGGTTGCTCAGCCAGACGCCACGGCCCGGCAGGTTTTGAGCGATAAAGTCGGCGCTCAGGCGCAGGGCGCCCGTGCCGCCTGGGGTCTGGGTGGCGCCGGCACGGCGTTCGCGGATCAGCGCAGAGTCCGCACCGAGCACCAGCTCGCTGATCAGCTTGCCGAACGCAGCGTTACCGTGGCCGCCGATGTAGGTCTTGGTGGCCTGGGTGTCCACCAGGCGCTGCTCGGCCAGTTTCACCGAGTGCGGGATCGGCGTCAGGCCCTGGTCGTCCTTATAGACGCCGACGCCCAGGTCGAACTTGTTCGGGTTGGCGTCCTGGGCGTACAGGTCCATCAGCCCGAGGATCGGGTCGCCGGGCACGCGGCCAATGGCATCGAAATGCATTACTTGCGGCCCTCGGCGTCCTTGGCCACTTCGTCGGTGCGCGCGGCCATGATGAAGTCGTTGCGGTGCAGGCCTTTGATGGAGTGGCTCCACCAAGTCACGGTGACCTTGCCCCACTCGGTGAGCAGGCCGGGGTGATGGCCTTCGGCTTCGGAGATTTCACCCATGGCGTTGGTGAAAGCCAGGGCGAATTTGAAGTTCTTGAACAGGAAAACCTTTTCCAACTGCATCACGCCGTCGCGCACTTCGATGTTCCAGTCGGGGATCTGCTTGAGCAGCACCGGCAACTCTTCATCGCTGACTTGCGGGGCATCGGCGCGGCAGGCTTCGCAGTGGGCTTGGTTCAAGGTGGTCATGGGGGTGTCCTGAATTCGAAAGTTGAAGGTCAGTAGCGTCACCCTAAAGCAACGCGCGGCCAGGGAACAGACTCACCTGGCCTCAAGATGTAAGGTTTACGCGGCTTTGGGTTTGGGCGGAAACTTTGGAGCATGAAGACCCAGCTGCATGCCGCGCTCAACCATGCCCATGATGTCCTCCTGCGCCACTTCGAACAGGCGCTTGAGGTTGGGCAGCACGAAGTACAGCGGTTGCAGGATGTCGATGCGATAGGGCGTGCGCATCGCTTCCAGCGGGTCGAACAGCTGGTGCTCAGGCTCAGAGGACAGGCTGTACACCGTTTCCTTGGGCGACGACAGAATGCCGCCACCGTAGATACGCCGGCCTTCCGGGGTGTCCACCAGGCCGAACTCGATGGTCATCCAGTACAGGCGCGCCAGGTAAACCCGTTGCTCCTTAGTGGCCGCCAGACCGAGCTTGCCGTAGGTGTGGGTGAACTCGGCGAACCAGGGGTTGGTCAGCAGCGGGCAGTGGCCAAAGATCTCGTGGAAAATATCCGGCTCTTGCAGGTAGTCCAGTTCTTCACGGGTACGGATAAACGTCGCCACCGGAAACTGTTTGTTGGCGAGCAATTCGAAGAAGGTCTGGAAGGGGATCAGCGCCGGTACGCGGGCGACTTGCCAGCCGGTTGTCTCGGCCAACACTTGGTTGATTTCGCCCAGTTGCGGAATCCGGTCATGGGGCAGGCCGAGCTTGTCGATGCCGTCCAGGTATTCCTGGCAGGCGCGACCCTCGATCACGTTCAATTGGCGAGTGATCAGGGTGTTCCACACCGCATGTTCTTCCGGCGAGTAGTGGATAAAACCTTGCGCGTCGGGCTCGCGGGCCACGTACTGCGTCTGCTTCATACGGCTCTCCTGCTAGGCATTCGTTCTTGTTATGTCCTGCGATGAGCCTATTGATAACCCGTGCGTGACCGGATTCCATCTGTTTAAAACGCCCTCGTGTAGGAAAATTTACTGATTTACGTAAAGTATTCGTTACGCTTGTGCGCCCGGCCGTTGCGCTGGGCTGGGAAAACCCTTCTGGCTGTCACATAATCTTGACGACTATCTGCGTCCTGCGACAAAAACACGCGGCGCCTACCTACATTTCGGGCCTCTTCATGCGTATCAAAGTGCACTGCCAGAACCGCATCGGCATCCTGCGGGACATTCTCAACCTGCTGGTGGAGTACGGCGTCAACGTCGCCAAGGGCGAAGTGGGCGGTGAGCATGGCAATGCCATTTACCTGTACTGCCCGAACCTGGTGAACATGCAGTTTCAGGCGCTGCGCCCGCAGTTCGAGGCGATTACCGGAGTGTTCGGGGTGAAAAGGGTAGGGCTGATGCCCAGCGAGCGGCGCCATATGGAGCTGAATGCGCTGCTCGGTGCCCTGGAGTTTCCGGTGCTGTCGATCGACATGGGCGGCTCCATCGTCGCCGCCAACCGTGCAGCGGCGCAGTTGCTCGGGGTGCGGGTGGACGAGGTGCCGGGGATTCCGTTGTCGCGGTATGCCGAAGACTTTGATTTGCCGGAGCTGGTGCGTGCGAGCAAATCGCGGATCAATGGTCTGCGGGTCAAGGTCAAGGGTGACGTGTTCCTGGCGGACATCGCGCCGCTGCAATCGTCCGAACATGACGACAGCGAAGCCATGGCCGGCGCGGTGTTGACCCTGCACCGCGCGGACCGCGTGGGTGAGCGCATCTACAACGTGCGCAAGCAGGAGCTGCGCGGCTTTGACAGCATTTTCCAGAGCTCCAAAGTCATGGCTGCGGTAGTGCGCGAAGCCCGGCGCATGGCGCCGCTGGATGCGCCTCTATTAATAGAAGGCGAAACCGGCACCGGCAAGGAGTTGCTGGCCCGCGCCTGTCACTTGGCCAGCCCGCGTGGGCAATCGCCGTTGATGGCGCTCAACTGCGCCGGCCTGCCCGAGTCGATGGCGGAGACCGAGTTGTTCGGCTACGGCCCCGGCGCGTTCGAAGGTGCACGTGCAGAAGGCAAGTTGGGGCTGCTGGAACTGACGGCGGGCGGTACGTTGTTTCTTGACGGTGTGGGGGAGATGAGCGCGCGCTTGCAGGTGAAATTGCTGCGCTTCCTGCAGGACGGTTGCTTTCGCCGCGTAGGCAGTGATGAGGAGGTTTACCTGGATGTGCGGGTGATCTGCGCCACCCAGGTGGATTTGTCCGAGCTGTGCGCCCGTGGCGAATTCCGCCAGGACCTCTACCACCGCCTCAACGTGCTGTCCCTGCATATCCCACCCCTGCGCGAATGCCTCGACGGCCTGGCGCCGTTGGTGGAGCACTTTCTCGACCAGGCCAGCCGTCAGATCGGCTGCCCGTTGCCCACGCTAGCGCCCGCCGCGATGGATCGCCTGAGTCATTACCATTGGCCAGGCAATGTGCGGCAGTTGGAAAACGTGCTGTTCCAAGCGGTGTCGTTGTGTGACGGCGGGACGGTCAAGGCCGAACATATTCGGCTGCCGGACTATGGGGTGCGTCAGCCGCTTGGCGATTTTTCGCTGGAGGGTGGCCTGGAAGCGATTGTCGGGCGGTTCGAGAAAGCGGTGCTCGAAGCCTTATATGCCGAGCATCCCAGCAGCCGGCAGATGGGCAAGCGTCTGGGGGTGTCCCACACCACCATCGCTAACAAGCTGCGCGACTACGAAATTCTCAAGGCTAATAAATAAATCCTTTGGGAAGGGGCTTGCTGTGGTGAGTGGGGCTTGTGCCCCCATTCAAGGGGGCTGCTTCGCAGCCCGGCGCAGGGCAAGCCTGCTCACCACGGGGCAAGCCTGCTCACCACAGTAAACCCCTCCCACATTCGATCTTTGTCGCTTTCAAGGACGGGGCTTGCCGCAGGCGGCAGTAGTCCGCCGTTTTTTCGACTCTCACTCAATCCTGAAATCTTCATACCTCGCCGCAAACCCCCGCCCCGCCTGCACTTCATGCTCTTTTTAAAAGTTGGTTCGCAAATTGCTTAAGCCTCATCAGTACAGCGGTGGGCGGCAAGCGTCCGTCAGAAAGAGGAAAGAGCGTGGACAAGTACCTTTATGTGGCAATGACCGGCGCCAGCCAGAATGCTCTGGCGCAGAAGGCCCATGCCAACAACCTGGCGAACATTTCCACCAATGGTTTCCAACGTGACCTGGAGCAGGCGCGTTCGATGCCGGTGTTCGGTGACAGCTTTCCGGCGCGGGCGTTTGCCTTGACCGAGCGCCCGGGCACTGACTTCTCTCCTGGCGCGATGATCGAGACCGGCCGTGACCTGGACGTGGCCGTCAGCGGCAATGGCTGGATGGCCGTGCAGACCCCGGACGGCAGCGAAGCCTACGTGCGCAGCGCGAGCATGAACGTCGACGCATTGGGCGTTCTGCGGGCCGGCAACGGCATGCCGATCATGGGCAACGGTGGGCCGATTGCCGTGCCGCCGCAGCAGAAAATCGAAGTGGGTGCCGACGGCACCATCAGCATCCGCGCCATGGGTGAAGGCCCGCGCGTGATGGCGGAAGTGGACCGCATCAAGCTGGTCCAGCCGGACCTGAAGAACATGAATAAAGGCTTGGACGGCACCATCCACACCAAGGATGGCCAGCCGGCCCAGGCTGACGCGACGGTCACGCTGACCTCGGGTTTCCTGCAGGCGAGCAACGTCAATGCGGTGGAAGAAATGACCGCAGTGCTGGCGCTTTCCAAGCAGTTTGAGCTGCACATCAAGATGATGAACAGCGCTAAAGAAGACGACCAGGCCATGACGCGCGTCATGCAGATGAGCTGATTGCAGCCCATTAACTAATTTGTGATGTCGCGCCAACAAACAGGCGCACAGAGGAGAACAGCATGCTTCCGGCTCTATGGGTTGCCAAAACAGGCCTGTCCGCCCAGGACACCAACCTGACCACCATTTCCAACAACTTGGCCAACGTATCGACCACGGGTTTCAAACGTGACCGTGCCGAGTTCCAGGACTTGCTCTATCAGATCAAGAAGCAGCCGGGCGCTCAGTCGACCCAGGACAGCGAGCTGCCGTCGGGCCTGCAACTGGGTACCGGTGTGCAGATCGTCGGCACCCAGAAGAACTTCAGCGCCGGTAACCTGCAACAGACCGGCCAGCCGCTGGACATGGCCATCAACGGCCGTGGCTTCTTCCAGATCCTGCAACCGGACGGCACTACTTCCTACACCCGTGACGGTACTTTCCACCTGGACTCCAACGGCCAGATCGTGACCGCCAACGGTTTTGCCCTGGAGCCGGCCGTGGTCGTTCCAGCAGATGCCAAAACCTTTACCGTGGGTAACGACGGCACCGTGTCGATCACCGTCGCCGGCAACCCGGCGTCGCAAGTGATCGGCAACCTGCAGACCGCCGACTTCATCAACCCGGCCGGCCTGCAAGCCATGGGTAACAACTTGTTCCTGGAAACCGCCTCCAGCGGCGCGCCGCAAATCGGCACCCCTGGGCTGAACGGCTTCGGCACCACGCTGCAAAGCACCCTGGAAACCTCCAACGTCAGCACCGTTGAGGAGATGGTCAACATGATCACTACCCAGCGTGCCTACGAGATGAACTCCAAGGTGATCTCCACCGCCGACCAGATGCTTTCGTTCGTAACGCAGAATCTGTAATCAAGTCTGGGGCGCTCTTGAGGGCGCCTGCAACACCGTGAGGTAAGGGTCATGAATCGCTATGTTTCTGTTTTGGCATTGAGTGGGATTGCCGTGCTCGCGGGCTGTGTCGCCCCGACGCCAAAGCCCAATGACCCATACTACGCGCCGGTGTTGCCACGCACGCCGTTGCCGGCGGCTGCCAACAATGGCTCGATCTACCAGGCCGGTTTCGAACAGAACCTGTACAGCGACCGCAAGGCGTTCCGGGTCGGTGACATCATCACCATCACCTTGAACGAGAAGACCCAGGCCAGCAAGAACGCCAACTCGCAGGTGGGCAAGACCAGCAAGACGGGGATCGGCCTGACCTCGTTGTTTGGTGCCGTGCCGAACACCAACAACCCCCTGGGCGATGGCGACTTGAGCTTGAGCGCCGGCTACAGCGGTGACCGCGCCACCAACGGCAAGAGTTCCGCAGGGCAGGGCAACAGCTTGACCGGTTCGATCACCGTGACTGTCGCCGATGTATTACCCAACGGCATCATTGCCGTACGCGGTGAGAAGTGGATGACGCTTAACACCGGCGACGAATTGGTGCGCATTGCCGGTATGGTCCGCGCCGATGACATCTCCACCGACAATACCGTGCCGTCGACGCGGATTGCCGATGCGCGCATTACCTACTCGGGTACAGGTTCGTTTGCTGATGCGAGTCAGCCGGGCTGGTTCGACCGTTTCTTCCTTAGCCCGCTGTTCCCTTTCTAGGTGGCCACTTTGAACTTCAAACAGCTGTTGGCGGCCGCACTCCTGCTTTCCTTGAGCGCTGTCGCCCAGGCCGAGCGCCTGAAAGACATCGCCAGCATTTCCGGCGTGCGTTCCAACCAGTTGATCGGCTACGGCCTGGTGGTGGGGCTCAGCGGTACGGGTGACCAGACCACCCAGACGCCGTTCACCCTGCAGACCTTCAACAACATGCTCTCGCAGTTCGGCATCAAGGTACCGGCGGGCTCGGGCAACGTGCAGTTGAAAAACGTCGCGGCCGTGTCCATCAGTGCTGACTTGCCGGCGTTCTCCAAGCCGGGCCAGGTGGTGGACATTACGGTGTCGTCCATCGGTAACTCGAAAAGCCTGCGCGGCGGCACCTTGCTGATGACGCCTTTGAAAGGTATCGATGGCAACGTCTACGCCATCGCCCAGGGCAACCTGGTGGTGGGCGGGTTCGATGCCGAAGGCCGTGACGGTTCGAAGATCACCGTCAACGTGCCGTCGGCCGGTCGTATTCCGGGCGGCGCCACGGTTGAACGCACCGTGCCGAGCGGTTTCAACCAGGGCAACAGCCTGACCCTGAACCTCAACCGCTCCGACTTCACCACCGCCAAGCGCGTGGTCGACAAGATCAACGACATGCTCGGCCCTGGCGTCGCCCAGGCCATCGACGGCGGCTCGATCCGCGTCACCGCGCCGCTGGACCCAAGCCAACGCGTGGATTACCTGTCGATCCTGGAAAACCTTGAAGTGGACCCAGGGCAGGCGGTGGCCAAAGTCATCATCAACTCGCGGACCGGTACCATCGTGATCGGCCAGAACGTCAAGGTGTCGCCCGCTGCGGTGACCCACGGCAGCCTGACCGTGACCATCACCGAAGACCCTATCGTCAGCCAGCCTGGGCCTTTGTCCAACGGCCAGACGGCGGTGGTGCCACGCTCGCGCGTCAACGCCCAGCAAGAAGCCAAGCCGATGTTCAAGTTCGGCCCCGGCACCACCCTGGATGAGATTGTCCGTGCGGTGAACCAGGTGGGCGCGGCGCCCGGTGACTTGATGGCGATCCTTGAAGCATTGAAACAGGCCGGCGCCTTGCAAGCCGACCTGATCGTGATCTGAGGCCATGGCCATGGATATGCGCAAGAGCGGTATAAGCAGCACGGCGGACTCGGGGTCTTACTCCGACTTGAACCGGCTTAACCAGCTCAAGGTCGGCGACGACAAGAACAGCGAAGGCAACATGCGCAAGGTGGCGCAGGAGTTCGAATCGCTGTTTTTGAGCGAGATGCTCAAGTCCATGCGTTCGGCTACCGAGGCGTTGGGTAAAGACAACCCGCTGAACACGCCGGCGGCCAAGCAGTACCAGGAAATGTACGACCAGCAGTTGGCCGTCTCGATGTCCCGTGAAGGCGGTGGTATCGGCCTGGCCGACGTGCTGATGCGCCAGATGCAGAAGAACAAACCGGTGGAGGCCCAGGCCGCCACGCTGCAAGGCCCGGCGGCGGCCGAGTCGGCGAAAAAAGTCGCTGTGCCGACGGAAATTGCCGCAGGCACCCAGGCAGAGGGTCCGTTGGGCCGCTCCAATGGCCAGCGCCCGTTGTGGGCGTATCGCGTGGCTGAGCCCCAGGCTGGCGCCGCAGCGTCCCACAGCAACGACATGGAGCTGATGAACCAGCGCCGTATCGCCTTGCCAAGCAAACTGACCGATCGCTTGCTCGCCGGCATCGTGCCGAATGCTCCGGTCGCGATCGATGCCAAAAGCGCACCGCTGCGTAACAGTGCCGCCGACGACAACGTGGTCAACAGCACCGCGCGCACCTTCGCCGTGCCGAGCGGGCGCATGCAGGTCTACGGTCGCGCCGTGGCCCAGCCACCGCTGGCGCCGGCGAAAAAAGCCTTCAGTTCGCAGGATGAATTTGTCGCCACGATGTTGCCGATGGCCAAGGCGGCTGCCGCGCGCATTGGTATCGATCCGAAGTACCTGGTGGCCCAGGCCGCGCTGGAAACCGGTTGGGGTAAATCGGTGATGCGCGCCGAAGACGGCAGCAGCAGCCATAACCTGTTCGGCATCAAGGCCGGCCAGAGTTGGCAGGGCGGCCAGGCCCGTGCAATCACCAGCGAGTTCCGCGACGGGGCGATGGTCAAGGAGACGGCGCAGTTCCGTTCCTACAACTCGTACCAGGACAGCTTCCACGACCTGGTGACCTTGCTGCAAAGCAATGACCGCTATAAAGAAGTTGTGAAGTCGGCCGACAACCCGGAACAGTTTGTACGCGAGTTGCAAAAAGCCGGGTACGCAACCGACCCGGCCTACGCCAGCAAGATTTCGCAGATCGCTAAAACGATGAACAGTTACCAGAACTACGCTGCCGCTGGCGCAACCACTCATTTATAAGGTCTGAACCATGAGTTTGCTCAATATCGGGATGTCGGGGCTTAACGCCGCTCAAGGATCGTTGTCGGTCTTGAGTAACAACATCGCCAACGCCAATACCGCAGGCTATTCGCGTCAGCAGACCATCCAGAGCGCCAATGCGTCGAACCAGTATGGCGGCGTGTTCATCGGCAGCGGCACCACCCTGGCCGACGTGCGCCGGGTGTACAACGAATACCTGGACACGGCGTACCAGAACAGCACCTCGCTCAATAGCGATGCCAAGGCTTACCTGGACCAAGTGAGCGCCGTGGACAAGACGTTGTCGGACAAGACGACGGGCATGTCGTCCGTACTCAGCTCGTTCTTTGCCGCTGTTCAGACCGCCTCGGCCAATCCGAGCGATACCTCGGCTCGCCAGATACTGCTGACCAGCGCCCAGACATTGAGCAACCGCTTCAACTCGATCTCCAGCCAGTTGAGCCAGCAGAAAGAAACCATTAACAGCCAGCTGACCTCCTTGACTGATCAGGTCAACCAGCTGACCTCGTCGATTGCTTCGCTCAACAAGCAGATCACCCAGGTGCAGGGGTCTTCGAACACCACCCCGGCCAACCTGCTGGACGCGCGCGCCGAAGCCGTACGTTCGCTCAATGAGTTGATCGGCGTGAACGCCAGCGAGAAGAACGGTGTGTTCAGCGTCAGCACCGGTACCGGCCAGTCCCTGGTGCTGGGCGATCGGTCCAACACCCTTTCCGCCGTACCGAGCAAGAGCGACACCAGCCAGTACACGATTCAGATGAATGCGTCTGGCGGGACGGCGATGGACCTGGGCAATGTGATCAGTGGTGGCAGCATCGGAGGCTTGCTGCGCTATCGCAGCGATGTGTTGATGCCGGCCATCAATGACCTGGGTCGCATTGCTATCGTCACTGCCGATACGATCAACAGCCAGCTGGGCCAGGGCATCGACTTGAACGGCGAATTCGGCTCGTCGATGTTCAAGGACATCAACAGCGCTGCGTCTGTCGCGCTGCGTAGCCTTTCCGCTCAAGGCAATCAGGGCGTTGGTAGCCTGGGTGTTACGATCAAGGACACCAGCAAGCTGACCAACTTCGATTACAAGGTCACCTTCAGCGACCCTGCCGATCTCAACAAAGTCACCGTCGAGCGCTCTGATGGCAAAGCCATGGGCGCGTTTGATATCTCGGCTACACCGCCCTCGGTGATCGATGGTTTTACCCTGGAACTCACGAACGGACCGATGCAGGCGGGTGACAGCTTTAAAGTCAGCCCGACCGCCAGTGGCGCCCAGGATATCGGTACTGTCCTCAACGACCCGAGCAAGATTGCGTTTGCCGCGCCGCTGAAAGGGGAGGCCAGCAAAACCAACCAGGGTACCGGTAGCTTCACACCGCCGACCCTGACCCTGCCCTTGGATATCCAGGGTGGCGCCACTACCGCGCAGCTTCGCGTTGGCATTGAAAATTCGATGCCGGTGAAGATGGTGTTCGGCAAGCCGGCGGCTGATGGCACTCAGAGCTATACCCTTAACGACGCCAAGGGCGATCCTATCGGCTCGGGGACCATCATTCCGGGGCAGGCCAATAAAATCACCGTCAACGTGCCGATGCGTGATGCCAGCGGTGCCCTGGTGGTGCCGGCCAAGAGTTTTGGCTTTGACACCACGGTTGCGGGCTCGCCGACCGATGGGGACAGCACCACCTTTTCGTTTAACGCCACGGGCGTATCCGACAACCGCAATGCCCAGCAACTGCTGAATCTGCAAACCAAGGCCACCGTGGGCGTGGCGACAGATGGTACCGGCGGCACCAGCCTGGTCGGGGCCAACAGCAAGTTGGTGTCCACCGTTGGCGCCAAGGCCGCTGCGGCCACCACTGACACCACGGCCACCAATGCGTTGCTGACGGCTAACAAAAATGCGCGCAACTCCGTGTCCCAGGTCAACCTGGACGAAGAGGCGGGCGACATGATCAAGTTCCAGCAGTACTACACAGCGTCGTCGCAGATCATCAAGGCTGCGCAAGAAACCTTCAGCACGCTGATTAATAGTCTTTAAGGGAGTCTGGGACGATGCGCATTTCTACACAGCAGTATTTCGACACCAGTGCCGCCAAGTACCAGAACAACTATTCCGGCGTAGTACAGGCTCAAGAGCAGGCGAGTTCCGGCGTGCGTGTACAGACCGCTGGAGATGATCCGGTGGCCGCGCAGCGTTTGCTGATGTTGCAGCAGCAGAAAGATATGCTGGCGCAGTTCAGCGGCAATATTTCCAACATCCAGAGTTCGCTGACTAACGAAGAAAGTGTGCTGACGGCGATCAGTGCGACGATCCAGGCCGCCAGCCAGTTGGCGTTGAAGGCCGGTGGCGTCACCAGTGATGCCGACCGCAAATCCATCTCGGTCGAGGTGGGTGCCCTTGAGGACCAACTGCTGGGCTTGCTCAACAGCAAGGATGCGGCGGGCAACTACCTGTTCTCCGGTTCCAAGACCGAGACGCCACCGTACTCACGTAACATTGACGGCACCTACAACTATCAGGGTGACGAGAATGAGCTCAGTCTGCAGGTTTCCGAGACGTTGACCGTTCGCGCAGGCGACACCGGCAAGACCATTCTGGAAGGGGCGGCCAACAACAGCCGCACCCAGACCAAATACACCACGCCTGCTCCTGTGCCACCTGCGACAACACCGTCGCAAGTGGATGACAACAAAGTCGCCATCTCGGCCGGTTTGGTGACATCGGGTGTCGACTACAACAAGTCCTTCGCCGACGGCCAGCCGTACAAGCTGACCTTTACCAGCAGCACCCAGTACGTGGTAACGGACAAAAACAACAACGACATTACCTCGCAGCTCCCAGGTAATGGGACATTCGACTCTACCAAGGAGGGCAGCGCCAGCGTCAACCTGCGTGGGGTCAAATTTGATATCACCGTTGATCTCACCGACAAGGCTACTGGGCCTGACGCTGATGCGATGGTCAAAGGCCGCGAGTTCAGCCTTTCCGCCAAGCCGGACGTGTTCAACGTGTCGCGCACCGCGAGTAATACCTCAGCGACGCAACTGACAAATGCCACCGTCAGCAGCCCTGCCAAATATGCCAGCACCTTTCCGGCCAACAGCGGCGTGGTGATCAAGTTCAGCGACACCGACCCGACGGCTTTCCAGGTGTTTACGCAGCCGTACAGCGCCAACAGCAAGGCGATTGATTCGGGCGTCATCGACACCACCACCACGCCGAATTCGATCACGGCAGCGGGTGTTACCTTTGGCCTGAGCGGTACGCCCAATGTCGGTGATCAGTTTTCGGTCGGCGCAAGCACCCAGAAAACCCAGAGTGCCCTCGACACCTTGAGTCAGTTGCGCAAGGCTCTGGAGCAACCGGCTGATGGTATCCCGGGGGCACGCATTAAGCTGCAGGATGCCCTGAACTCCGCTGTAAGTAACCTGACCAGTTCTTCCGATCAGGTGGACAATGTGCGCGGCTCCATTGGCGCGCGGCAGAACGCCCTAACGGTGCAGTCCAGCGAAAACGAAAGCGTCGGCCTAGCCAATAAAACCACAATGAGCGCGCTGGCGAACATCGACATGGGCGAGGCCGCGATCAACCTGACACTTCAGCAAACCATGCTGGAAGCCTCGCAATTGGCCTTCGTGAAAATCTCGCAGTTGAGCCTGTTCAACAAGATGTAAGCGGCATTACGTCAAGCGGCCCGCTCTGGAAACAGGGCGGGCCATTGTCGTTTATGGGGTTTAATTGTTTGAAGGTTTTGCACAAAGCACACAAAATTGAGTGACCTGTGAGTCATAAAGCGCATCTTCACTGTATCGTGTGAAAAGGATAAGTCGTCACAGGGTCCTTGCGAGGCGGCTTTCAGCGAGATTTTTATGGGGTTATCCCCTTTATTGTCAGCACTCCGGGCCCAGGCCCTGGGGTGTTCTCCAGCTATTTAGTATTGGGAAGCCACAATGATTGGCATAAAAAGCATCGCCAGTTACGTGCCGGCAGACGGGATCGATAACTACGCTCAGGGTGCCAAATTCGCCAAGGATGAAGAGTTCATCATTGGCAAGATCGGTTCGGCGTTTTTGCCGCGCAAGGATGCCGCGCAGGAAACGTCTGACCTGTGTGTCGAAGCGGTCAACGCTTTGTTTGCCAACAACCCGGATTTGAAGCGCGAGTCCATCGACGCACTGATCGTCGTGACCCAGAACGGTGATGAAGAGGGCTTGCCCCACACCGCCGCCATCGTCCAGGACAAACTCGGCCTGCCGACTCACGTCGCCGCGTTCGATATTTCCCTGGGCTGCTCGGGCTACGTGTATGGCATCTATGCGATGAAAGGCTTCATGGAGGCCACGGGCTTGAAAAACGGCCTGTTGATCACCGCCGACCCGTACTCGAAGATCGTCGACCCGGAAGACCGCAACACCACCATGCTGTTCGGCGATGCTGCCACCGCCACCTGGATGGGCGAAGACGCGCCGTGGTTGCTCGGCAAGTCCAAGTTCGGCACCGACGGTTCCGGCGCACCGCACCTTAAGGTCAGCGACGGCGTGTTCTTTATGAATGGCCGCCAGGTGTTCAACTTCGCGCTGCTTAAAGTACCGGCGCATTTGCACGAGCTGCTCAACGAGTCGGACCTCAAGGCTGACGAGATTGATGCCTTCTGCATTCACCAGGGTAGTGCGGCCATTGTCGACGCCGTGGCGCGTCGGTTTGAAGACGCTCCGGTGGACAAGTTCATCAAGGACATGGTCGAGACCGGCAACACCGTTTCATCGAGCATTCCGTTGCTGCTGGAAAAACACGTGATGGACGCCACCTGGAAGCGCGTGGCCATCAGTGGTTTTGGTGTGGGCCTGTCGTGGGGTTCGGCGATTCTTTATCGCCCTTGATGCTTTAATCGCTTCAATAAAAAAACGCCGATGATCGAAAGATCATCGGCGTTTTTTATTTGGCGCCAGAAAACCCAATGAAATCGGGGTTTCGAGCCTGCGTAAACCCTTGAATTACAAGGGGTGGCACGACGCCAGTAAATATTTTCAAAAAAATCCTCAAGCAACCGGCTACCACGACGATAACTATTACGTAGGTTCTCAGGCCACACCCGGCGGTTGCCAGGGCCGGAAGCCGCAGTATCCATCCAACGAGGATTTCGTCATGGCTTTAACAGTAAACACCAACATTGCTTCGATCACTACTCAGAGCAACCTGAACAAAGCTGGCGGCGCCCTGGCCACTTCTATGCAGCGCCTGTCTTCCGGCCTGCGTATCAACAGCGCTAAAGACGACGCTGCCGGCCTGCAGATCGCTAACCGCCTGACCAGCCAAATCAACGGCCTGGGCCAAGCAGTCAAAAACGTGAACGACGGTATCTCGATCGCTCAGACCGCTGAAGGCGCGATGCAGGCTTCGACCGACATCCTGCAAAAAATGCGTACCCTGGCTCTGTCTTCCGCTACTGGCTCGCTCAGCCCTGACGACCGTAAGTCGAACAACGACGAATACCAGGCTCTGACTTCGGAACTGACCCGTATCTCGCAAACCACTACTTTCGGTGGCCAGAAGCTGCTGGACGGTTCGTACGGTACCAAAGCAATCCAGGTTGGCGCCAACGCTAACGAAACCATCAACCTGAGCCTGGAAAACGTTGCAGCCAACAATATTGGTTCGCAGCAAATCAAGAGCGTAGCGGTTACCCCTAGCGCTACTGGCCTGGCTGCTGGCTCCATCGCCATCACCGGTAACGGTCAGTCTTCGACAGTTGCAGTTAACGCCGGCGACTCGGCCAAGACCATCGCTGCAAGCCTGAATGGCGCCGTCGGTGGCCTGAGCGCTACTGCCAGCACCGAAGTTGAATTCTCGGTAGACGAGACCAAGACCAAGGGTGCTACCGGTGTTCCGGCTAACTTCAGCATCGGCGTCGGTTCCGCCACCGTTAAGTTCGTTGGTGTAACCAGCACTGCTGACCTGGCTGACCAGTTGAAGTCTAACGCTGCCAAACTGGGCATCAGCGTTAACTACGACGAAGCTAAAGGCACTCTGCAAGTCAAATCCGACTCCGGCGAAAACCTGAGCTTCACCAGCGACGCTGTTGGCGCTGACGCCGTTGGTATCAAGGTCAAAGACGGTTCCGGCGCATACGCTGCTGCTGCTACTCCTCTTGCCGCTGCTGCTGCAGGCGTGATTGTTGCAACTGGCCAGATCTCGCTGGATTCGGCTAAAGGCTACTCCTTGGCCAACGGCGCTACCGGTACTTCGGTAACCGACCTGTTTGGCGCAGCTCAGATCTCTTCCAAGAAGACGTCTGTTGCCCAAACCGACGTAACTGACGCCAACAACGCGCAAAACGCCATTGCTGTACTCGACAAAGCCATCGGCACCATCGACGGCGTTCGTTCGGGCCTGGGTGCTACCCAGAACCGTCTGACTACCACTGCAGACAACCTGCAGAACATTCAGAAGAACTCCACCGCTGCACGTTCCACCGTTCAGGACGTCGACTTCGCTTCCGAAACCGCCGAGCTGACCAAGCAACAAACCCTGCAATCGGCTTCCACCGCGATCCTGTCGCAGGCTAACCAGCTGCCATCCGCTGTACTGAAGCTGCTTCAGTAACTCCAGCGCTTGGTCACTAACGGAAGGGCGCGCTGAGTGCCCTTCCGTTTTTTCGGTTTAGAGGAGATTGGACATGGACATGAGTGTAAAGCTGAACCAGTCTTATCCGCCGGTTGCCCCTCAAGGCGCACCTGTGCAGGTGTCCGCCGATAAGAGCGTCACTAAAGTCCAGGAAACCCCGGCTACAGGCAAAGAGCCTGAGCGTGCGGACCTGGAAAAAGCAGTCACCGATATTCGCGAATTTGTACAAGCGTCCGAGCGTAAGCTGGACTTTTCCATTGATGACTCCACCCATCGCGTGGTGGTCAAGGTTATCGCCACCGACAGCGGTGAAGTGATTCGCCAGATTCCGTCGGAAACGGCACTGAAGCTGGCACAGAACCTTTCCAGCGCAAGCCACCTGTTGTTTGACGACAAGGTCTGAGCTGGCATGAAAATTGTTGCTGTCATGTCTTGAGGCTTCGTCAGTCAAGATAACGGCAGCCACCGAACAGGAGAAACGAAGATGGCGGGTTCAACGGTAAGTGGTATCGGTTCGAATATCGATACGCAAGCGATCGTGAAGTCCTTGGTGGACGCCGAGAAGGTGCCCAAGCAGACGCAGATCAATACCGCGTCCCAGAAGGCGACCACCACGCTGTCTTCGATAGGTAAGATTCAGGCGGCACTGGATGCTTTTCGCGGCGCCCTGGACAATATGACTGCCAGCTCCAGCTTCACGGGCTTGACCGGCTCATCCTCGGATGAAAAGGTCGCCACCATGACGGCCAGTAACACCGCGTCGAACGGTAGCTTCCGCTTGATTGTCAGCCAATTGGCCCAAGCGTCCAAGCTGTCGACTAAGAACTTCGCCGGCGGCACGTCTACTGTGGTAAACGCCACGGACAAGCCGACGACCTTGACAATCAGTCAGTCGGGCAAGAACTACGACGTCAATATTCCGGCCGGCGCGACCTTGCAGCAAGTGCGCGATTCGATCAATACCCAGTTCGGCACCTCTGGTTTGAGTGCCAACATCCAGACCGACTCCAATGGTTCGCGGTTGATCCTGACCTCCACCACCATGGGCACGGGCTCGGACCTGACGCTGTCGGGTAATTCCGGGCTGGACGTAGGCTCGACAGTGGTCGATCATCCTAAGGACGCGCAGTACAGCATCGATGGCGTTGCGTCCGTTTCCAAGACCAACAATATCGAAGGCGCACTCAGTGGCGTGAATATCAAGTTGCTGTCGGTTTCAGCGACCAAAACGGTTGGCGATACGAGCGATACAGCTGAGCGAACTGCGACCCTCATCACTGTAAGTACCAATAACACCGCCTTGAAGTCCGGGGTCAAAGGCTTCATCGATAGTTACAACGCCTTGATCACGGCCATGAACGCTGAAACCAAGATCACCAAGAACCTGGACGGTAGCACCACTGCGGCAGCGCTCACGGGCGATTCGACCATGCGGTCGCTGCAGGCTTCAATCCGGAATGAGTTCAATACCATTTCCGGAACCGGCACCTTCAAGTCGTTGGCTCAGTTTGGCGTGAGCACCAGTTCCACGACTGGGCTGCTGACAATGGATGACAAAAAGTGGGATGCGGCGGCTAAAACCAATGCGGCTGACATCAATAGTATGTTCACCGGTAAAAACGGCATGCTGGCGCGCATGAAAAGCGCCACGGACGACTTTGCCAAGGCGTCCACGGGCGTTCTAGCCACGCGTTCAACCTCACTGTCCGACAGTCTGAAAGACCTGTCTAAACAGCAGGATACCTTGAACGAACGCATGGACCTGCTGACCAAGAGCCTCTCCGACAAATACAACGCCATGGACACCCTGGTCGCTCAATTGCGTCAGCAAAGCACCAGTGTCATGACCACGCTCAATGCCTTGAACAACCCTAAAACCAATACTTGATTGCGGCCACGAAAAAAGGCCAGACGGTTGTCTGGCCTTTTTTTTCATCTGGAGACGACTCGCGCTAAAGCTTTTTGCGAGCCAGTCGACATATTGGTTACTGAAATCCTTTTCGCTGTCGCCTGTCACGAGGTAGAAACATGAATCCCATGAGAGCCCTTCGCCAATACCAGAAGGTCAATTCCCATGCTCAGATCTCCGAAGCCAGCCCACATCGCTTGGTGCAGATGCTGATGGAAGGCGGCCTTGATCGCATGGCCCAAGCCAAGGGTGCGCTGGCGCGTGGCGACATCGCGGCCAAGGGCCTGATGCTCGGCAAGGCGATTGATATCGTGATCGGCCTGCGTGACGGCTTGGATGCAGCAAAGAGTGATAACCCGGCTTACGTCCAGCAGTTGGAAAGTTTGTATGCATATATGACCAACCGACTGATGGAAGCGAACGTGCATAACGACGCCGAAATGATCGACGAAGTGGCGCGTTTGCTGATCACCGTAAAAGAAGGCTGGGACGCTATCGCGGCGCCACAGGCTGTAACCGAGTAAGGCGCAGCAGAGAAAGGCCTGAGGGCCTTGAGGAACACATCATGAGCCAAGCACTGCAACGCATTGATGAAACCCGCGAGGCGCTGATGGGCGCGCTGGCGGACCGCAACTGGGACGCCATCGGCGAACTGGACCTGGGCTGCCGTCACGTGATCGACGAAGTACTCAGCGAAGCACCGGTAGATGAGGATGCGTTGCGGGAGAAGCTTGAAAGCTTGCTGGCGGTATACCAGCAACTACTTGAGGTGACGACTGGCGAGCGCCAGGCGATTTTCGAAGAGATGTCGCAGATCAACCAAGCGAAAAACGCGTCAAAGGTTTACCATCTGTTCGGCTGAACAGTCGCAGTTAATCCTACCGGTGCGTCATAAATTTGACCGTGCCAGCTTTTTTGACTTAACTAGTGCTGTTTTCAGATTTCAGACGTCTAGTAAGGTAAGAAGTCTTACAGGCGCCTCGATTGCCCTCAATCTCGGGGCAGGAAGTTTTACTAGGGAAGTTGCTATTGCATGTGGCGTGAAACCAAAATTCTGCTGATCGATGACGATAGCGTCCGCCGCCGCGACTTGGCGGTGATTTTAAATTTTCTCGGTGAAGAAAATTTGCCCTGCGGCAGCCATGATTGGCAGCAGGTGGTCAGCTCATTGTCGTCGAGCCGTGAAGTCATATGCGTGCTGATCGGGACGGTAAACGCTCCTGGCGCTGTTCCGTCAACGGATCCGCATGCTGTGGAACAAGGCCTGATCCAACAGGCCCTGGACGACGCCAACGGCATCGTCGCCCGCGCCGCCGAGCGCCTGCGTATCCGTCGAACCACGCTGGTGGAGAAGATGCGCAAGTACGGTATGAGCCGCAAAGAAGGTGATGAACAGGCGGATGATTGACGCCTGTTTTTCAAGCCGCTGATTTTGGGTGTCCGGCCTCGCCAATACTGTTCCGTTTTTGACGGCGTCTGTTGCCGTCATACTGCGTTGCAGCTCCTCCCCATAGCCAGCTATGAGTCGTCGCTGCGCCTTGTCTGACGGCAACAGCCACTCGTCAAAACGAAACTGTATTGGCGAGGCCGGGCACCTTGGTTTTTTTTCGGCACAAGTATTGCTACAGCCCTCGCAACGTTCCGTTTAACTGACGGTCAGCCAAGCGAGAGAGCATGATGCCCCACGCCGCCCAACTATCTACGGCCCCTGCCATCCAGGGGCTGGTCCCGCCTGTAGAGCCGCCGACCCGGCAGGGTCTTGAACAGGCGTTCTCGCAGTTCAACCAGATGTCGAGCCAACTGACCGATTCCTACAGCCTGCTCGAAGCCCGGGTTTCCGAGCTCAAGGGCGAGTTGGCGGTGGTCAGTGCCCAGCGCATGGAAGAGCTGGCCGAGAAAGAGCGCTTGGCCAACCGTCTGCAAAACCTGCTGTCGCTGTTGCCCGGTGGCGTGATCGTCATCGACGAGGAAGGCCGCGTACGCGAAGCCAACCCGGCCGCCTGCGACATGCTCGGGCTGCCGCTCGAAGGTGAGCTGTGGCGCCACGTCATCACCCGCTGCTTTGCGCCGCGTGAAGACGACGGCCACGAAATCTCCCTCAAGGACGGGCGCCGCCTGTCCATCGCCACGCGTTCCCTGGACGCGGAGCCGGGCCAATTGGTGCTGCTCAACGACCTGACTGAAACCCGGCACCTGCAAGACCAACTGGCGCGCCACGAGCGGTTGTCGTCGTTGGGACGCATGGTCGCTTCTCTGGCGCATCAGATCCGCACACCGCTGTCGGCCGCGTTGATCTACGCCAGTCATTTGACTGATGAACAATTGCCCGTCGCCACCCACCAACGTTTTGCCGGCCGCCTCAAGGAACGCCTGCATGAGTTGGAGCACCAAGTGCGCGACATGCTGGTGTTTGCCCGCGGCGAATTGCCGCTGACCGACCGCATCACGCCGGCCGAGTTGATGCAGGCCCTGCAAGCGGCGGCCGCTACCCATATCCAGGACGTGCACGTGCGTTGGCAGTGCGACAGCCACCTCGGCGAGCTGCTGTGCAACCGCGACACGCTGGTCGGTTCGCTGCTCAACCTCATCGAGAACGCCACCCAGGCCAGCGGCCCCGACGCGCGGCTCAAGGTGCACCTGTACAACCGCGAGCAAAACCTGCGCCTGTGCATCAGCGACAGCGGCAGCGGTATCGAGCCCGCCGTGCTGCAGCGTTTGGGCGAACCTTTTTTCACCACCAAGACCAACGGTACCGGCCTCGGCCTGACCGTGGTCAAGGCCGTGGCACGTGCGCATCAGGGAGAATTGCAGCTGCATTCCCGGGTTGGGCGTGGCACTTGTGCATTGATGACCTTGCCGCTGTTTTCATGCGCGGCAAGCGCGGAGTAAAAAGGTTATGGCTATCAAGGTTCTATTGGTGGAAGACGATCGCGCCCTGCGTGAAGCATTGGCTGACACGCTGCTGTTGGCGGGCCACGATTACCGGGCGGTCGGTTCTGCCGAGGACGCCTTGGAGGCGGTGGAGCAGGAGTCCTTCAGCCTGGTGGTCAGCGATGTAAACATGCCCGGCATGGACGGCCATCAACTGCTCAGCCTGCTGCGCGCGCGTCAACCGCAGCTGCCGGTGTTGCTGATGACCGCCCACGGCGCTGTCGAGCGCGCGGTGGATGCAATGCGTCAGGGCGCGGCGGATTACCTGGTCAAGCCATTCGAACCTAAAGCGTTGATTGAGCTGGTCGCACGGCATGCCTTGGGCGTGATCCCGGCCAGTGACGGCGAGGGCCCGATTGCCTTCGAGCCTGCCAGTGCACAATTGCTGGAGCTGGCGGCCCGCGTGGCGCGCAGTGATTCCACCGTGTTGATTTCCGGCGAGTCCGGCACCGGCAAGGAAGTGCTGGCGCGTTACATCCATCAGCAGTCGACCCGCGCCAAGCAGCCGTTTATCGCCATCAACTGCGCGGCGATCCCCGACAACATGCTCGAAGCCACGCTGTTCGGCCACGAAAAAGGCTCGTTCACCGGCGCCATCGCGGCCCAGGCGGGCAAGTTTGAACAGGCGGACGGTGGCACCATTCTGCTCGATGAAATCTCGGAAATGCCCCTGGGCCTGCAAGCCAAGTTGCTGCGGGTGCTGCAGGAGCGTGAAGTGGAGCGCGTCGGCGCGCGCAAGCCGATCCAGTTGGATATCCGCGTGGTTGCCACCACCAACCGCGACCTGGCGGGTGAAGTGGCGGCAGGGCGCTTCCGTGAGGATTTGTTCTACCGCCTGTCGGTGTTCCCGCTGGCCTGGCGCCCGTTGCGCGAGCGCCCGGCGGATATCATTCCGCTGGCCGAGCGCCTGCTGAACAACCACGTCAAAAAAATGAAGCATGCCCAGGCACGCCTGTCGGCTGAGGCCCAGGCTTGCCTGATCAGTTATCCGTGGCCGGGCAACGTGCGGGAGTTGGACAACGCCATCCAGCGCGCGCTGATCCTGCAACAGGGCGGCCTGATCCAGCCCCAGGATTTCTGCCTGGCCATGGGCAGCGGCGCCGCGCCGCTGCCCACCCTGGCGCCCGCGCCAATCGTCGCGGAAACCGAAACCGCGGGTGCGCTGGGTGACGACCTGCGTCGGCGCGAATTCCAGATGATCATCGACACCCTGCGATCCGAGCGCGGTCGCCGCAAAGAGGCCGCCGAGCGCCTGGGCATCAGCCCACGGACTTTGCGCTACAAGCTGGCACAGATGCGCGACGCCGGAATGGATGTGGAAGCGTATCTTTTCGCCACATAACTGGTAACAAGGTCGACAACCTTTGTCGCCTTTTCTTACGAGTTGATCCAGAGCTGGCACCCTTGTTGCTACTTCCCTAGTAATTGCGGCGTAGCGTCAAAAAACATGCGGGTTGTCGGAGAGAGAAGTTCATGAGCCAGGGTATTGAGTTCAATCGGTTGATGTTGGATATGCGCTCCATGCAAATGGATGCCATGGCTCAACCGAAATCTGTCGCGCCAGCGCCGGAATTGGGCCAAAGCAGCTTCGCCGACATGCTCGGCCAGGCCATCAACAAAGTCAGTGACACCCAGCAAGCCTCCAGCCAGTTGGCCAATGCCTTCGAGATCGGCAAAAGCGGCGTGGACCTTACCGATGTGATGGTTGCCTCGCAAAAGGCCAGTGTTTCGTTCCAGGCGTTGACCCAGGTGCGTAACAAGCTGGTTCAGGCCTATCAAGACATCATGCAGATGCCGGTTTAAGGACGAGATTTAAGTCATGGCAGAAGCAGTCGTGGACAACGCACCCGCCAAGGCAGACGGCAAGCCGCCGCTGTTTGGCCTGTCGTTCCTGGAAAACCTCTCCGAAATGACCATGTTGCGTCAGGTGGGCCTGATGGTCGGCCTGGCTGCCAGCGTGGCGATTGGTTTTGCCGTGGTGTTGTGGTCGCAGCAACCCGATTACCGGCCGCTGTATGGCAGCCTGGCGGGCATGGATTCCAAGCAGATCATGGAAACCCTGGCCGCCGCCGATATCGCCTACACCGTGGAGCCCAACTCCGGGGCCCTGCTGGTCAAGGCCGACGATGTAGCCCGTGCACGCATGAAGCTTGCGGCAGCCGGCGTGACCCCGTCCGACAGCAACATCGGGTTTGAAATCCTCGACAAGGACCAGGGCCTGGGTACCAGCCAGTTCATGGAAGCCACTCGCTACCGTCGTGGCCTGGAAGGCGAACTGGCGCGCACCATCTCCAGCCTGAACAACGTCAAGGGTGCCCGCGTGCACCTGGCCATTCCGAAAAGCTCAGTGTTTGTGCGCGATGAGCGCAAGCCGAGCGCCTCGGTATTGGTCGAACTGTTCTCCGGCCGCTCCCTGGAGCCGGGCCAGGTACTGGCGATCGTCAACCTGGTGGCCACCAGCGTTCCTGAGTTGAGCAAGTCGCAGATCACCGTCGTCGACCAAAAGGGCAACCTGCTGTCCGACCAGGGCGAAAACTCCGCGCTGACCCAGGCCGGTAAGCAGTTCGACTACAGCCGCCGTGTAGAAAGCATGCTCACCCAGCGTGTGCATAACATCCTGCAACCGGTGCTGGGCAACGACCGCTACAAGGCTGAAGTGTCCGCCGACGTGGACTTCAGCGCCGTCGAGTCGACCTCCGAGCAATTCAACCCGGACCAGCCGGCGCTGCGCAGCGAGCAATCCACCAGCGAACAACGCACCGCCGCCAACGGCCCGCCGCAAGGCGTACCGGGTGCCCTGAGCAACCAGCCACCAGCGCCGGCCTCGGCCCCGCAAACCACCGGTGGCGCTGCCGCTACCGCTGGCGCGATCCAGCCAGGCCAACCGCTGTTGGACGCCAACGGCCAGCAGATCATGGACCCGGCCACTGGCCAGCCGATGCTCGCACCGTACCCGGCGGACAAACGTAACCAGTCCACCAAAAACTTTGAGCTGGACCGCTCCATTAGCCACACCAAGCAGCAACAAGGCCGCGTCAATCGCCTGTCGGTGTCGGTGGTGGTCGATGACCAAGTCAAGGTCAATGCGGCAGATGGCGCCGTTACCCGTGCCCCGTGGAGCGCCGATGAATTGGCGCGCTTCACTCGATTGGTGCAGGACGCCGTCGGTTTCGATGCCAGCCGTGGCGACAGTGTCAGCGTGATCAACATGCCGTTCTCCGCCGAGCGTGGCGAAGTGATCGCTGAGCCGGCGTTCTACTCGCAGCCGTGGTTCTGGGACATCGTCAAGCAAGTGTTGGGTGTGTTGTTCATCCTGGTACTGGTGTTCGGCGTGCTGCGCCCAGTGCTCAACAACATCACCGGCAACGGCAAGAAACAACTGGCGGCCTTCGGTGGCAGCGATGTCGAGTTGGGTGGCATGGGCGGCCTGGATGGCGAACTGGCCAACGACCGCGTCAGCCTCGGCGGCCCGCAAAGCATCCTGTTGCCGAGCCCGAGCGAAGGCTACGACGCGCAGTTGAACGCAATCAAAAGTCTGGTGGCAGAAGACCCGGGTCGTGTGGCCCAGGTCGTGAAAGAGTGGATTAACGCAGATGAGTGATCGAGCCGCTGTTGCCAAGCTTACCAAGGTCGACAAAGCCGCAGTCCTGCTGCTGTCCCTCGGTGAAACCGACGCCGCCCAAGTGCTGCGCCACATGGGCCCCAAAGAAGTTCAGCGGGTGGGCGTGGCCATGGCGCAAATGCGCAATGTGCACCGTGAGCAAGTCGAACAGGTGATGAGCGAGTTCGTCGAGATCGTCGGCGACCAGACCAGCCTGGGCGTCGGCTCCGACAGCTACATCCGCAAGATGCTCACCTCGGCCCTGGGCGAAGACAAAGCCAACGGCCTGATCGACCGTATCCTGCTCGGTGGCAACACCAGCGGCCTCGACAGCCTGAAATGGATGGAGCCGCGCGCCGTTGCCGACGTGATCCGCTACGAGCACCCGCAGATCCAGGCGATCGTGGTGGCCTACCTCGACCCGGACCAGGCCGGTGAAGTGCTGGGCCACTTCGACCATAAAGTGCGCCTGGACATCATCTTGCGCGTGTCGTCGCTGAACACTGTGCAGCCGGCGGCCCTCAAAGAGCTCAACACGATTCTGGAGAAGCAGTTCTCCGGCAACTCGAATGCTTCGCGTACCACCTTGGGTGGCATCAAGCGCGCGGCCGATATCATGAACTTCCTCGACAGCTCGGTCGAAGGCCAGTTGATGGACTCGATCCGCGAGATCGACGACACCCTGTCCGGCCAGATCGAAGACCTCATGTTCGTGTTCAACAACCTCTCCGATGTCGACGACCGTGGCATCCAGGCGTTGCTGCGCGAAGTGTCCTCCGACGTGCTGGTGCTGGCGCTCAAGGGCTCCGACGAAGGCGTCAAGGAAAAGATCTTCAAGAACATGTCCAAGCGTGCCTCGGAACTGTTGCGCGACGACCTGGAAGCCAAAGGGCCGGTGCGCGTCAGCGACGTCGAAACCGCGCAGAAAGAGATCCTCACCATTGCCCGCCGTATGGCCGAAGCCGGAGAAATCGTTCTCGGCGGGAAGGGCGGCGAAGAAATGATTTAAGGCGCTTTCCATGTCGAACAAAGATGAGGCTCCCAGCGATCTGATTCGCGCGCGGGATGTCGGCGGGTTCGACATCTGGTCGTTGCCCAGCTTCGATCCGCATGTGCCCGAGCCCGAGCCGGAACCGGTTGAAGAGCCGCCGGTGGAAATGGAAGAAGTGCCGCTGGATGAAGTCCAGCCGCTGACCCTGGAAGAGTTGGAAAGCATCCGCCAGGAGGCCTACAACGAAGGCTTCGCCGCCGGTGAAAAAGATGGTTTTCGCAGCACCACCCTCAAAGTGCGCCAGGAAGCCGAGGCGGCGCTGAGCGTCAAGCTGGCCAGCCTGGAGCGCTTGATGGGGGTGCTGTTCGACCCCATTGCCGAGCAGGATTCGCAGATCGAAAAAGCCATGGTCGGCCTGGTCGAGCACATCGCTCGCCAAGTGATCCAGCGCGAGCTGGTGCTGGACTCCAGCCATATCGAAAGCGTGATGCGCGAAGCCCTCAAGCTGCTGCCCCTGGGCGTCGGCAATGTGCGGTTGTACATCAACCCGCAGGATTTCGAACAGGTCAAAGCCCTGCGCGAGCGCCACGAGGAAACCTGGCGCATCGTCGAAGACGCCGCGTTGCAGCCCGGCGGTTGTCGCGTCGAGACCGAACACAGTCGCATCGATGCGACGGTGGAAACCCGCATCAGCCAGATCATGGCCAAGCTGCTGGACCAGGTGCATGAGCAGGTTCTGAACCCCGCCGAGCCTGACCTGAGCGTGGACCTGGACGCCCCCGATGCGCCTTGATCGCACCAGCTTCGCCAAGCGCTTGAGCGGTTACGCCGAAGCCACATCGTTGCCCGGCCAGCCGATCCTCGAAGGGCGCCTGTTGCGCATGGTCGGCCTGACCCTCGAAGCCGAAGGCCTGCGCGCCGCCATGGGCAGCCGCTGCATGGTCATCAACGACGACAGCTACCACCCGGTGCAAGTCGAAGCCGAAGTGATGGGTTTTTCCGGCAACAAGATTTTCCTGATGCCCGTCGGCAGCCTGGCGGGCATTGCCCCTGGCGCCCGCGTGGTGCCATTGGCCGACACCGGCCGCCTGCCGATGGGCATGAGCATGCTCGGCCGCGTACTGGACGGCGCCGGTCGCGCGCTGGATGGCAAGGGCGGCATGAAGGCCGAAGATTGGGTGCCGATGGACGGCCCCACCATCAACCCGCTCAACCGTAACCCCATCAGCGTGCCGCTGGACGTGGGCATTCGCAGCATCAACGGATTATTGACGGTCGGTCGCGGCCAGCGTCTGGGCCTGTTCGCCGGTACCGGCGTGGGTAAGTCGGTGTTGCTGGGCATGATGACGCGCTTTACCGAGGCCGACATCATTGTGGTGGGCCTGATCGGTGAGCGGGGCCGTGAGGTGAAGGAATTCATCGAGCACAGCCTCGGCGAAGAAGGCCTCAAGCGCTCCGTCGTGGTCGCCTCGCCGGCGGACGATGCGCCGCTGATGCGTTTGCGCGCCGCGATGTACTGCACGCGCATCGCTGAGTATTTTCGCGACAAGGGCAAGAACGTCCTGTTGCTGATGGACTCGCTCACGCGTTTTGCCCAGGCCCAGCGGGAAATCGCCCTGGCCATTGGCGAACCGCCTGCGACCAAGGGTTACCCGCCGTCGGTGTTCGCCAAGTTGCCCAAACTGGTGGAACGCGCCGGTAATGCCGAGGCGGGCGGTGGCTCGATCACCGCGTTCTATACGGTGCTGTCCGAAGGCGATGACCAGCAGGACCCGATTGCCGACTCGGCGCGGGGCGTGCTCGACGGCCACATTGTGCTGTCGCGGCGTCTGGCCGAAGAAGGGCACTACCCGGCCATCGATATCGAAGCGTCCATCAGCCGGGTGATGCCGGCGGTGGTCACCCCGGAACACATGGCCCGCGCGCAACACTTCAAGCAACTGTGGTCGCGCTACCAACAAAGCCGCGACTTGATCAGTGTCGGCGCCTACGTGGCCGGCGGTGATCGCGACACCGACCTGGCCATCGCCCTGCAACCGCAACTGGTGACCTACTTGCGCCAAGGCCTCAACGACAAGATCAGCATGGGCGAAAGCGAAGCGCACCTGCAGTCGATCTTCGCCCCCGCGCCGGGCGGCTAAGCCATGGCCAACAGCCGCGCCGCACGCCTGGCTCCGGTGGTGGACATGGCCGAAAAGGCCGAGAAAACCGCCGTTCAGCGCCTGGGTTATTTCCAGGGCCAGGTGCGCCTGGCGGAAAGTAAACTCGGCGACCTGGAGCGTTTTCGCGGTGAATACCAGCAACAATGGATCGAACGCGGCGCCAAAGGCGTGTCGGGCCAGTGGTTGATGGGTTACCAGGGCTTTCTCAACCAATTGGAAACGGCCGTCGGCCAGCAGCGCCAGAGCCTGGCGTGGCACCAGAACAACCTCGATAAAGCGCGCGAGAGCTGGCAAGCGGCGTTTGCCCGGGTCGAAGGCCTGCGCAAGCTGGTGCAGCGCTATATCGACGAAGCGCGGGCACTTGAAGACAAACGCGAGCAAAAGCTGCTCGACGAACTCTCTCAGCGCCTTCCACGCCAAGAACAGTATTAAGGCGCGGGCTTACCTGCGATGACACACGCGTGTAGTGAGCGGGCTTGCCCCGCGCTGGGCTGCGAAGCGGCCCTAAAACCTGACACCGCGTTTTACCTGAATAACCCTATGGCCTTTTTGGGGGAGGCTTCGCCCCCAGCGCGGGGCAAGCCCGCTCACTACAAATAGTGCATAGCCCACACACATTTGATGTGTTGTGTTGCCCATAGCCGGTTCACCTGCTAAACCTTGTGTCATTGCCAATGACAAGGAAGCAGTCGCATGTCAGTCGAGTCAGATGTATCCCTGGATGGGAAGAAGTTGACGATTTCAGTCAAAGGGCGGTTTGATTTCGGTAGCCATCAAGCCTTTCGTGACGCCTACGAGCGGTTTTACAAGGTGCCCGAGATCTACGTGGTGGACTTGAAGGAGACCACGTATATGGACAGCTCTGCGCTGGGCATGCTCCTGCTGTTACGTGACCATGCCGGCGGCGATGAGGCCGAGGTTCAGGTCGTCAACAGCAACTCCGACGTGCGCAAGATCCTCGCCATTTCCAACTTCGACAAATTGTTCGACCTCACTTGAGCGTCCTGGCCCCGGTTGCGCAAGCGCTGAGTGTATTGATCGCTGAAGACAGTGCCGCCGATTTGCTGTTGCTGTCGACCATTATCCGGCGCCAGGGCCACCAGGTGCTCACCGCCACCAACGGTGCTGAAGCGGTCGAGGTGTTTACCCGTGAGCGCCCGCAGTTGGTGTTGATGGATGCGCTGATGCCGGTGATGGACGGCTTTGAAGCTGCGCGGCAGATCAAGCAGCTGGCGGGGGAGGCGCTGGTGCCGATCATTTTCCTCACGTCACTGCGCCAGAGCGAGGCGCTGGCGCAGTGCCTGGATGCGGGGGGTGATGACTTCCTGCCCAAGCCTTACAACCCGCTGATCCTGGCAGCGAAGATCAACGCCATGGACCGTTTGCGCCGCCTGCAGGCCACGGTCTTGCAGCAGCGCGACCTGATCGCCAAGCATCACGACTACCTTCTGCATGAGCAGCGGGTGGCCAAGGCGGTGTTCGATAAGGTCGCGCACTCCGGTTGTATCAATGCCGCGCCGAATATCCGCTACCTGCAGTCGCCCTACGCGCTGTTCAACGGCGACCTGCTGCTGGCCGCCTACACGCCGTCCGGCGATATGCACGTGCTGCTCGGCGACTTCACCGGCCACGGCTTGCCGGCGGCGGTGGGCGCCATGCCCCTGGCGGAGGTGTTCTATGGCATGACCGCCAAGGGCTACGGCTTGGCGCAGACCCTGCGCGAGATGAACGCCAAGCTCAAGCGCATCCTGCCGGTGGACATGTTCTGCTGCGCCACCCTGTTGTGCCTGAGCACGCAGCGGCGGGTGGTGGAAGTGTGGAACGGCGGCATGCCTGACGGGTATGTGCATGAAGTCGCGACCGGCAAGCGTACGCCGCTGGCGTCGCGGCATCTGCCGTTGGGGGTGCTGTCGGCCGAAACCTTTGATGACCGCACCGAAGTCTGGCCCATGGCCCTGGGCGACCGGGTGTTCCTGTTGTCCGATGGGGTACTGGATACCGCCGACGCCAATGACCAACTGTTCGGCGCCGAACGCTTGCAGCAGGTGTTCGCCGCCAATCGCGAGCCTGATCGTTTATTTGAAGCGATCGAACAGGCCCTGGCGGCGTTTCGAGGTGAGGCGCGGGATGACGTGAGCATGGTGGAAATCACCCTGCAAGCCGGGCCGCCACTGCGTGCCAGCGGGCCGTTGTATGCCGACAGCGGGCAGTCGTGCCCGCTGGATTGGTCGGTGAGTTTTGAATTCCGCGCCGAGACCTTAAAACGTTACAACCCATTGCCGTACCTGCTGCAACTGCTGCTGGAGATCCACGGCCTGCGCGAGCAGAGCGGGGCGCTCTACAGCGTGATGGCCGAGTTGTACTCCAATGCCCTGGAGCATGGGGTACTGGGCCTGGATTCGCGGCTCAAGCGCGATGCCGACGGGTTTGCCGAGTATTACCGCCAGCGCAATGACCGCCTGGCGCAGCTTGATAGCGGCCATATACGCGTGCATGTGCAGGTGGTGCCGACCGAGACGGGCGGCACGATGACCCTGCGTGTCGAAGACAGCGGGCTTGGTTTCGACGTGGAACAGGTGCTGGCGCGGCCGCTGGATATCGACCGTCTGTCTGGCCGGGGCTTGAGCCTGGTGCGTCAGTTGAGCAGCGCTGTACGCTGGTCCGATGGCGGGCGCAGTGTCTGCGTGGAGTTTTCCTGGGAGGCTCTGGCATAATCCGTCGATTCTTGATCAAGGAGCGAGCAAGTGGTTGATCTACATCTGGACCCTGATGTGTTGTCGGGTTTGCAGGAAGTCATGGAGGGTGAGTATCCCAAGTTGCTCGATACCTTTCTTGATGACTCCCAGAAACGCGTCGAAGCGTTGCGTAAGGCCAGGGATGATGCCAAGGCGTTGGGGCGGATTGCACATAGTTTCAAGGGGAGCAGTGGGAACCTTGGCGCGGTGCGGTTGGCGCAGTTGTGCCAGCGGCTGGAGGTTGAGTCGGTTGGGGCTGGGGCTGGGATTAGTGATTTGGGGGAGTTGGTGGACCAGATTGATCGGGAGTTTGCGTTGGTGAAGCCGTTGTATGAGACGGAGCGGCAGCGCTTTCAGATTTGAGTTGAGGTTGTGTACATATCCGTTGCTGCGGTAACGGCCACTTAGGGGGGCCGCGCTTACAGCGGCTAACCCGTCGTCCTGCCGGGTTCTTACTGTCGATCTCGGTTAAATGTGGGAGGGGGCTTGCTCCCGATAGCAGTGGGGCAGTTGCAGGTGTATTAGCTGACACACTGCAATAAGCCCCCTCCCACCGTTTGATCTCCATCCATCAGGTAGATATCAGCCTGCTTATGATCGTGATCTGGGGCACATCGAGCCCAGGCGAGGTGCCGAGTGCTGGGGCGGACCCCGATCAGCCGTTACCCACACAACGGATAGGTACCCGTAAAATCAAAACCTGGCCCAACTCTTGCTCTACCTCTAGATACTGCATCCCCGATCCCCATGCAGTGGAGACCTTTACCTATGCCAGTCGCCCCGAATTCCCTCCTGCAGGCTGCCCCCGCGGCCAAGCCTCAAGCGCCCGCCGCCAATCAACCGGCGGTGGCTGCGGACCCACGGGACAAGGGCCCTGGCTTCGCTCAAGTGTTCGCCAGCCAAGGCGCCAAACCCGCAGCCAAAGCCGACGACAACTCGCCCAAACCCACGCGGGACAAGCCTTCCGACGCCAGCGCCAAGCCGGCATCAGGCAACGACAAGCCTGCCGCCAGCACACCAGCGGTTGCCGATAGCGGCAATACCTTGCCTGCCAGCCCGCCGGCCAACACCGACGACAGCGCCAGCAAAGATGACGACGCGCCGGCCGATCCGACCCTGGTGCAGCAGCCTCCGGTTGACCCGGTGGTCGACCCGGCATTGATTGCCACCGTCACCCCGGTGGCCGTGCCGGTGCCGGTTGAGACCCCCGCGCCCGTCACCACGGCCAAGGATGACAACGCTCAGCCGGTGGTTGCAGCGCCGGTCGCCGCGACCGAGGCGGCCAAGCCGGCCTTCGATCCGGAGGCCGACCCCTTGGACGCCATGCCGGCCGTGCGCCTGGCGATGGAGCAGGGCGGGCATGTGTCGGCCAGCAGCCAGGCCTCGGCGAAGGCCGCACCGGCACCGACCCAGGATCAGCCGACCGCCGCGCAGAACTTTGCCGCTGGCCTGGCCAATATGGTCGACCAGCAAGCGACCAAGGACAGCACCGACCAGGGCGGCGACAAGGCGTTCAGCGGGCTGATCGAAGACGGCCTTAAAGACTTGAAGAACGCCAGCAGCGACACCCGTGTCGATGACTTCGCCAACCGTCTGGCGGCGTTGACGCAAGCGGCCACGCCGAAAACGGCGAACGCTTTGCCGCCGGTGACCAATGCGCCGTTGGCCATGCACCAGAGCGGTTGGACCGATGAAATCGTCAACCGTGTGATGTACCTGTCCAGCGCCAACCTCAAGTCGGCGGAGATCCAGTTGCAACCCGCTGAGCTCGGCCGCCTGGATATCAAGGTCAACATGACCGCCGACCAGCAGGCCCAAGTCAATTTCATGAGCGCCCACCCGGTGGTGCGTGAAGCGCTGGAAAGCCAGTCCGGCCGTCTGCGGGAGATGTTTGCCCAGCAGGGAATGGGGCAGGTGGACGTCAACGTCTCCGACCAGTCCCGTGGCCAGGAGCAGCAACAACAACAGGCCCAGACCCGTGGCGTGAGCAGCAGCGGCGGTCGGGGTGGCGATAACGGCGACAGCGGTAGCCCTGCTGATGTGGCTGAAGCGGTAGCGCCGGTAACGTCGACGGTGATCGGCTCCAGCGCCGTCGACTACTACGCCTGATCTGATTTTTGCGCTGGATGAAATGTGGGAGGGGGCTTGCTCCCGATGAGGGGTTGTCAACTGAAACATGGGTGACTGATACACCGCTATCGGGGGCAAGCCCCCTCCCACAATTTGACTTGCCGCGTCCGTACGTCCCCCACTTCAGACAACTCTGGCATAACACTTGCTCTTGCCTTTCCGTAGATCTATGAATCCCCGAATAGTGACGGATTATTGGCATGGCGAAGAGCGACGACGCAGCAAAAGCACCCGCAGGCAAAGGTAAGCTCAAGCTTATCCTGTTGATAGTCCTGGGCCTGCTCCTGGCCATCGGCGCTTCGGTGGGTGGCACCTGGTACATCATGCACAGCAGCGCCAGCAAACCGGCCCCCGCTGCCGAAACCGCCAGCAACGTCAAGCAACCGGCAATCTTCGAGCCGATGCTCCCGGCCTTTGTCGCCAACTTCAATCAGAACGGTCGTCAACGCTACCTGCAGGTGAGCATCACCTTGCTGGCGCGCAACCAGTCGGACCTGGATGCCCTCAAGGTGCATATGCCGGTGATCCGCAACAACCTGGTGATGCTGTTCTCCGGCCAAAGCTTCGACACACTCGCCACCCCGGTGGGCCAGGAAATGCTGCGCCAGAAGGTCACTGCCAGCGTGCAGGAAGTGGCCCAGAAAGAGCTCGGCAAAGTCGTGATCGAGCAGGCGCTCTTCACTAACTTCGTATTGCAGTAGGATCACGACATGGCCGTGCAGGACCTGCTGTCCCAGGATGAAATCGACGCACTGTTGCATGGCGTCGACGATGGTCTGGTACAGACCGAAATGGCTGCCGAACCCGGCAGTGTCAAAAGTTATGACCTGACCAGCCAGGATCGCATCGTCCGTGGACGCATGCCGACCCTGGAAATGATCAACGAGCGTTTTGCCCGCTACACCCGTATCAGCATGTTCAACATGCTGCGCCGTTCAGCGGACGTGGCGGTGGGTGGCGTGCAGGTGATGAAATTCGGTGAATACGTGCACTCGCTGTACGTGCCTACCAGTCTCAACCTGGTCAAGATCAAGCCGCTGCGCGGTACCGCGCTGTTCATCCTCGACGCCAAGCTGGTGTTCAAGCTGGTGGACAACTTCTTCGGCGGTGACGGCCGTCACGCCAAGATCGAAGGCCGTGAATTCACCCCCACCGAGTTGCGGGTAGTGCGCATGGTGCTGGAGCAAGCCTTCATCGATTTGAAGGAAGCCTGGCAGGCAATCATGGAAGTCAATTTCGAGTACATCAACTCGGAAGTGAACCCGGCCATGGCCAACATCGTCGGCCCCAGCGAAGCCATTGTGGTGTCCACCTTCCACATCGAACTCGATGGCGGTGGCGGCGACCTGCACGTGACCATGCCGTACTCGATGATCGAGCCGGTGCGCGAGATGCTCGATGCCGGTTTCCAGTCAGACCTCGACGACCAGGACGAACGCTGGGTCAAGGCCCTGCGCGAAGACCTGTTGGACGTCGACGTGCCGCTGAGCGCCACGGTGGCACGTCGCCAGTTGCGCTTGCGCGATATTTTGCACATGCAGCCGGGGGACATCATCCCGGTCGAATTGCCGGAAGAAATGATCATGCGCGCCAATGGCGTGCCGTCGTTCAAGGTCAAGCTGGGTTCCCACAAGGGCAACCTGGCACTGCAGGTGGTGGAGTCGATCACCCGTCGCTGAGCCACCGCTGTTGATGCACCCCTATTTATGAATGTTTGCTCCGCCGAGGACATGTAATGGCTACCGAACAAGAAATCACTTCCGCCGAAGACCAGGCCCTGGCTGACGAATGGGCAGCGGCATTGGAAGAAACCGGCGATGTTGGCCAGGACGATATCGATGCACTGCTGGCCGCTGATGCCGCCACTGCACCGGCCGGCAAGCGCCTGCCGATGGAAGAATTCGGCAGCGTGCCGAAGAACAATGACCCAGTGACCCTTGATGGCCCGAACCTGGATGTGATTCTCGACATCCCGGTGTCGATCTCCATGGAAGTGGGCAGCACTGACATCAACATCCGCAACCTGCTGCAACTCAACCAGGGGTCGGTGATCGAGCTTGACCGCCTGGCCGGCGAGCCGCTGGATGTGCTGGTCAACGGCACCCTGATCGCCCATGGCGAGGTGGTGGTGGTCAACGAAAAGTTCGGCATCCGCCTGACGGACGTGATCAGCCCGAGCGAACGCATCAAGAAGCTGCGCTGATATGAAACGGCTGATGGTGGGACTGTTAGTCGCGCTGCCATTGGACGCCTGGGCGGCCGAACCGGTGGCTCAGGCCGCGGCCGCTGCGCCGGTGGGCACTGGCCTGGGCGGGCAATTGACCCAGCTGGTGCTCGGGCTGTTGCTGGTGGTCGGCTTGATCTTCGTGCTGGCCTGGTTGCTGCGTCGAGTGCAGAACGTCGGCCCGGGCAACGCCCAGGTCATCGAGCTGATCGGCTCGCGCGCCCTCGGCCCGCGTGATCGGCTGGTGCTGGTGCAAGTGGGTGAGGAACAGATCCTGCTGGGCATCACCCCCGGCCGCATCACCCCTTTGCACGTGCTCAAGACTCCGGTGAACGTGGACTCGTCCAAGCCCGCCACGCCAGAATTCGCCCAGCGCCTGATGGAGTTGCTGGGCAAGGATCAGAAGGATAAGAAGTAATGCGCGTTTTATTGACGCTCATGCTGTTGCTGGCGACGCCATTGGCGTTCGGCGCCGACCCGTTGTCGATCCCGGCCATTACGCTGGGGACCAACGCGGCGGGGGCGCAGGAGTATTCGGTCAGCCTGCAGATCCTGCTGATCATGACCGCGCTGAGCTTTATCCCGGCGTTTGTCATGCTGATGACCAGCTTCACGCGGATCATCATCGTGTTCTCGATCCTGCGCCAGGCCCTGGGCCTGCAGCAGACGCCGTCGAACCAGATTCTCACCGGCATGGCCTTGTTCTTGACGCTGTTCATCATGGCGCCGGTGTTCGACAAGGTGAACCAGCAAGCCCTGCAACCCTACCTGGCGGAAAAAATGACCGCCCAGGACGCCATCGACAAGGCCCAGGGGCCGATCAAGGATTTCATGCTGTCGCAGACCCGCTCCAGCGACCTTGAGCTGTTCATGCGCCTGTCCAAGCGGACCGACATCGCCACCCCGGACCAGGCGCCGTTGACCATCCTGGTGCCGGCGTTCGTCACCTCCGAATT
Organism: Pseudomonas fluorescens group sp.; assembly: GCF_020093335.1. Taxonomy (NCBI): domain Bacteria; kingdom Pseudomonadati; phylum Pseudomonadota; class Gammaproteobacteria; order Pseudomonadales; family Pseudomonadaceae; genus Pseudomonas; species Pseudomonas fluorescens group sp. Next base: position 60,514 of record NZ_JAIOKW010000015.1, read on the forward strand.
GAAGACGGCGTTCCAAATCGGCTTCATGATCTTTATCCCGTTCCTGATCATCGACCTGGTGGTGGCGAGCGTGCTGATGGCCATGGGTATGATGATGCTGTCGCCGCTGATCATCTCGTTGCCGTTCAAGATCATGCTGTTTGTGCTGGTGGACGGCTGGGCGCTGATTATCGGCACCCTGGCCAGTAGTTTCGGCGGGGTATAGCGCAATGACTCCCGAAGTCGCCGTCGACCTGTTCCGTGAAGCGCTGTGGCTGACCACCGTGATGGTCGCGGTGCTGGTGGTGCCGAGCCTGTTGGTGGGCCTGCTGGTGGCGATGTTCCAGGCCGCGACCCAGATCAACGAACAGACCTTGAGCTTCCTGCCGCGCCTGCTGGTGATGCTGGTCACCCTGATCGTCGCCGGCCCGTGGCTGGTGCAGACCTTCATGGAATACATCCTGCAGCTGTACGGCAGTATTCCGCAGTTGATCGGCTGACCCGATGCAATCCTTGCTGGCATTGACCGACACCCAGATCAGCACTTGGGTGGCGTCCTTCATTTTGCCGCTGTTCCGGATAACGGCCATGTTGATGGCCATGCCGGTGTTCGGCACGACCCTCGTGCCACGGCGGATCCGCTTGTATTTCGCCGTGGCTATTACGGTGGTGCTCGTGCCTGGCCTGCCGCCGATGCCGCCGGTCAATGCGCTGGACCTCAGTGCCCTGATGCTCATCGCCGAGCAGGTCCTGATCGGTACGCTGCTGGGCTTCTCGCTGCAGCTGTTTTTCCAGGCGTTTGTGATCGCCGGGCAAATCATCTCGATCCAGATGGGCATGGGCTTCGCGTCCATGGTCGACCCCACCAACGGCGTGTCGGCGGCGGTGATCGGGCAGTTCCTGACCATGCTGGTGACCTTGCTGTTCCTGGCGATGAACGGCCACCTGGTGGCGTTCGAGGTGCTGACCGAAAGCTTCACCACCTTGCCGGTGGGCTCGGGGCTGGTGGTCAACCATTTCTGGGAAGTGGTGGGGCGGCTTGGCTGGGTGTTGGGTGCCTCGCTGTTGCTGGTGCTGCCGGCCATTACTGCGTTGCTGGTGGTCAATATTGCGTTTGGCGTAATGACCCGTGCGGCGCCGCAACTGAACATCTTTTCGATCGGTTTCCCGTTGACCCTGGTATTGGGCATGGGGATTTTCTGGGTCGGCCTGGCTGACATTCTCAATCAGTATCAACCGCTGGCGACCGACGCCTTGCAGTTCTTACGTGACCTGGCACGGGCGCGCTGAGCCATGGCCGAGAGCGAGAGTGGTCAGGACAAAACAGAAGACCCCACGGAGAAACGCAAAAAGGACTCCAGGGAAAAGGGCGAGATTGCGCGCTCCAAAGAGCTCAATACCGTTGCCACCATGATGGCCGGCTCCGGCGCCTTGCTGATCTACGGCGGTGGCCTGGCGCTGGACTTGATGGAGCTGATGAAGCACAACTTCGCCTTGCCTCGTGAAGTGCTGCTCAACCCCGACGCCATGGGCCAGTACCTGCTGCACTCCGGCAAGATCGCGATCCTGGCGGTGCAGCCGATCCTGATCACCTTGCTGCTGGCCGCGCTGATTGGCCCGGTCGCCTTGGGTGGCTGGCTGTTCGCTGCCGGCAGCATGGCGCCCAAATTCAGCCGCATGAACCCCGGTGCCGGGCTTAAGCGCATGTTTTCCGCCAAGGCCTTGGTGGAGCTGCTCAAGGCCTTGGCCAAGTTCATCCTGATCCTGTTTGTGGCGTTGATGGTGTTGTCGTCCGACATCGACGACCTGCTGCGCATTGCCCATGAACCGCTGGAGTCGGCGATCATCCACAGCGTGCAGGTGGTGGGCTGGAGCGCGCTGTGGATGGCGGCGGGGCTGATCATCATCGCGGCGGTGGATGCGCCGATCCAGCTGTGGGAAAGCCACAAGAAGCTGCTGATGACCAAGCAGGAAGTGCGCGACGAGCACAAGGACCAGGAAGGCCGCCCCGAGGTCAAGCAGCGCATTCGCCAGCTGCAGCGGGAAATGTCCCAGCGCAAGATGATGGCCTCGGTGCCCGACGCCGACGTGATCATCACCAACCCGACCCACTACGCCGTGGCCCTCAAGTACGACCCGGAGAAGGGCGGCGCGCCGATGCTGCTGGCCAAGGGCAGCGATTTTACCGCGTTGAAAATCCGTGAAATTGCGGTGGCCCACGACATCCTCCTGCTGGAGTCGCCGGAGCTGGCGCGGTCGATCTTCTACTCCACCGACCTCGACCAGGAAATCCCTGCCGGGTTGTACCTGGCCGTGGCGCAGGTATTGGCCTATGTCTATCAGATTCGCCAGTACCGCTCGGGCAAGGGCAAACGCCCGGATCCGCTCAAAGACCTGCCAATCCCGCCGGAATTGCGCCGCGATTCCTGATTTCTGTCGGCTACCACTCGTCGTGAATGCCTGTCTACCTGTCAACTTTGACAGTAGCCGGCGTGTGCTTCTCGCGGTTCTATTACAGTCAGCACTGCGCACAGGCTGTAAACGAGATGCAGGGAGAGGGTTTTGAAGGTGTTTAGAGGCACGGTCAAATCTTATGACCGCAATACCGGGAAAGGTTGGATTGCCCTGGAAGGTGAGGACGACGTGCAAGTGGATCTTTTCAGTTCACGATGGATTTGGCTTGCCGTGGGCCAGCAAGTGGAGTTTCACATGATCCACCGACCCCGTGGCGTTTTTGCGAGAGACGTCAAAGTTATCCCGCGAGTCCTTGAATGAGATGTGAGGAGAACGGTAATGGCAACAGGCACAGTGAAATGGTTTAACGCGGAGAAGGGGTTTGGGTTTATCACTCAAGATGGTGGGGGCGATGTATTTGTCCACTTCTCGGCCATCAAGGGCGACGGATTCAAGACGCTTGAGGAACATCAAAAAGTGGAGTTCGAGGTTACCCAGGGCCCCAAAGGTGCTCAGGCTGAAAGCGTCCGCATCCTATGAGCTTCATGATCGTTCCCGCAGGGTGGTGCAGGAACGATCGGTCATCAGGCCGTTAAGCGTTCGCTACTCTCCAGCACTCTGTCGGCCAGCAGCTTCGCGAGGCCAATCAACTGCGTAACGCCCAGCGCACCTTCGCGTTTTGCCCCGTCCAATTCAAAGGCAAAGTCACTCATCAGCGCCTCGGCCGAGGCGAGGGTTTCGGTGAGGTTGACCAGCAGGTCTTCGGTTTTCAGGTGGTCTGCGACGGTGAACAGGCTGATGGGGGGATTTGGGGTGGGTTTGATCATTGTGAAACTCCATTGGTAAGTGGAGCCGCCACTGATCGCCGCGATGCGATGGAGGGTGGCAGCTGTGCGCAGGTTCGCGGACCGGTTACCAATGGACCCGGCATACCCGAGGGTATCCCGCGCACAGCCACCATAAGGCCGCACAGTAGACGATAAAAAGGCGTCAACTGAAAGCGGACAATGGCGCTTCTGCGCATTGGTAAGCCGGGCCGCGACGCCCGACCACTGCGTTTGCAGCGGTGTACGGAGACTAGAGAGCGGCTTTCCTAGGGGCAACCGCAAAACCTTGTCAGAAATTTCCTCATCTCTACCCGCGAACCCCTGTGGTGAGGGAGCTTGCTCCCGCTGGGGCGCGTAGCGCCCCCAAATCCTATGTATGCGATCGGTCAGGTAAATCGCATCGGCTGGTTTTGGGGCTGCTACGCAGCCCAGCGGGAGCAAGCTCCCTCGCCACAGGTGCGACATGATCTGCGGCATGGGGCAAAAGTTGGAAGGCTTCTTGCAATACCGCCTGCAGGACGCCTCCCGGCGTCAAAAGTTTGCTTCAAGGAAACGAGGAATACCGGTGGTGGATCGCTCTCAAATGTTCGGCACGGCCCGTACCACCCTGACTGACCTCTCGCGGGGCAATCTGGGTGTGCCGTTGTTGTTGCTGGTCATGCTGGCAATGATGATGTTGCCGATGCCGCCGTTCCTGTTGGACGTGTTCTTCACCTTCAACATCGCCCTGTCGGTGGTGGTGCTGCTGGTGTGCGTCTACGCCTTGCGGCCGCTGGATTTCGCGGTATTCCCCACCATTTTGCTGGTCGCGACCCTGTTGCGCCTGGCGCTGAACGTGGCGTCGACCCGTGTGGTCATGCTCCACGGCCAGGACGGCCACGCCGCCGCCGGTAAGGTGATCCAGGCCTTCGGTGAGGTGGTGATCGGCGGTAACTACGTGGTCGGTATCGTGGTGTTTGCGATCCTGATGATCATCAACTTCGTGGTGGTGACCAAGGGCGCCGGGCGGATCTCCGAGGTGAGCGCGCGCTTTACCCTCGACGCCATGCCCGGCAAACAGATGGCCATCGACGCCGACCTCAACGCCGGCCTGATCGACCAGAACCAAGCTAAAACCCGTCGTTTGGAAGTCGCCCAGGAAGCCGAGTTCTACGGCTCCATGGACGGTGCCAGTAAATTCGTGCGCGGTGACGCCATTGCGGGCCTGCTGATTCTGTTCATCAACCTCATCGGCGGCATGGCAGTCGGCATCTTCCAACACGGTATGACTTTCGGCGATGCGGGCAAGGTGTACGCCTTGCTGACCATCGGTGACGGTTTAGTGGCGCAATTGCCATCACTGTTGTTATCCACAGCAGCGGCGATCATGGTGACCCGTGCTTCGGGCTCCGAAGACATGGGCAAGCAGATCAGCCGCCAGATGTTCGCCTCGCCCAAGGCGCTGGCCGTGGCGGCGGGCATTATGGCGATCATGGGCATCGTGCCGGGCATGCCGCACGTGTCGTTCCTCAGCATGGCTGCGCTGGCCGGTGGCGGTGCGTACCTGTTCTGGAAGAAGCAGAACGCCGTCAAGGTTCAAGCCTTGCAGGAAGTCGCGCGCCAGCAGGAGCTGCTGCCATCCCCGGCCCGCGCCCAGGAAACCAAGGAGCTTGGCTGGGATGACGTGACCCCGATCGACATGATCGGCCTGGAAGTCGGCTATCGCCTGATTCCGCTGGTGGACCGCAACCAGGGCGGGCAATTGCTCGCGCGGATCAAGGGTGTGCGCAAGAAGCTGTCCCAGGACCTGGGCTTTTTGATGCCCACTGTGCATATCCGCGACAACCTCGACCTGGCGCCCAGTGCCTACCGCTTGACGCTGATGGGCGTGATTCTGGCCGAAGCCGAGATCTACCCGGACCGCGAGCTGGCGATCAACCCTGGGCAGGTGTTCGGCAGCCTCAATGGCATCACCGCCAAAGATCCGGCTTTTGGCCTGGAAGCGGTATGGATCGAAATCAGCCAGCGCAGCCAGGCCCAGTCGCTCGGCTATACCGTGGTGGACGCCAGCACCGTGGTTGCCACTCACCTTAACCAGATTCTGTACAAGCACTCCCATGAGCTGATCGGCCACGAGGAAGTCCAGCAATTGATGGGTTTGCTCGGCAAAGCCTCACCAAAACTCGCCGAAGAGCTGGTGCCGGGCGTGCTGTCGTTGTCGCAATTGCTCAAAGTGCTGCAGGCGCTGCTGGCCGAACAAGTGCCGGTACGCGACATTCGCAGCATCGCCGAGGCCATCGCCAACAACGCCGCCAAGAGTCAAGATACTGCCGCCTTGGTGGCTGCGGTGCGCGTCGGATTGTCGCGTGCAATCGTGCAAAGCATTGTAGGGCTTGACTCCGAGCTGCCTGTGATCACCTTGGAACCAAGGTTGGAACAAATATTGCTCAATAGTATTCAGAAGGCAGGACAAGGCCAGGAAGAGGGCGTTCTGCTGGAGCCAAGCATGGCTGAGAAGCTGCAGCGTTCGTTGATCGACGCCGCACAGCGCCAGGAAATGCAGGGCCAACCGGTGATCCTGCTGGTGGCAGGCCCCGTCCGGGCGATGTTGTCGCGGTTTGGGCGCCTGGCAGTACCGAATTTGCACGTTTTGGCTTATCAGGAAATTCCTGACAACAAGCAAGTGACTATCGTCGCGACAGTAGGGCCCAACGGCTGAGGGTAGTGGGTTATGCAAGTTAAGCGTTTTTTCGCCGCCGATATGCGTCAGGCCATGAAACTGGTTCGTGATGAGCTGGGCGCCGACGCCGCGATTATCGGAAACCGTCGTATTGCCGGCGGTGTCGAGCTGACGGCTGCCCTGGATTACACCCCCCAGGCCCTGGCGCCACGCGTGCCGAACATGGAGCTTGAAGACGAGCTGCGCAAGACCGCTTCGCGCATTGTCTCGGCCCAGGCTGAGCTGAGCATGCGGGGCGACAGCGATGCCACCACCAATCGCCAGTTGTTCGCCGGCTTGCCGTTGACCGCTGCCGAGCCGCTGGTCGAGCCCACCTTCAAAGAGCCGCCACGTCCGGCCGCGCCTGCCCCGGCTGCGGCTGTTGACCAGCGCGTGTTCGACTCGATGCGCTTTGAACTCAACGGCTTGCGCGAACTGCTCGAAGTGCAGCTTGGCTCGCTGGCCTGGACCCAATTGCAAGGCAGCAAGCCGCAACAGGCCAACCTGTGGCGCCGCCTGCAACGCATCGGCTTGTCCGGCCCGTTGTCCCGCGACCTGCTGGCGCTGACCACCGAAATCGAAGAACCCCGCCAGGCCTGGCGCATGTTGCTGGCCCACTTGGCGCGCATGATTGCCACCCCGGAAATCGAACCCCTGGAAGAGGGCGGTGTGATTGCCATGGTCGGTCCTGCCGGCATGGGCAAGACCACCACCCTGGCCAAGCTGGCCGCACGCTATGTGCTCAAGTACGGCGCGCAGAATATCGCGCTGGTGAGCATGGACAGCTACCGCATTGGCGCCCAGGAACAGCTCAAGACCCTGGGCCGGATCCTCAATGTATCGGTGACCCATGTCGACCCGGGCCAGTCCCTGGCCAACGCCCTCGACCCGCTGCTGCGCAAGCGTGTGGTGCTGATCGATACCGCCGGCCTGCAAGCCAGCGACCCGGCGTTGCGCATGCAACTGGAAAGCCTGGCCGGTCGCGGCATCAAGTCGAAAAATTACCTGGTGCTTGCAACCACCAGCCAGAAACAAGTTCTTACCGCTGCGTACCACAGTTACAAGCGTTGTGGCCTGGCCGGTTGCATCCTCACCAAGCTCGACGAAACTGCGAGCCTGGGCGAGGTGCTGAGCCTGGCCATCAGTCATGAATTGCCGGTCGCCTACCTGACCGACGGACCGCGGATCCCGGATGATCTGCATCTGCCGCGCCGTCATCAGTTGGTCAGCCGCGCAGTCAGCGTGCAAATGCAAGAAGAGCCTAGCGAGGAAGCGATGGCCGATATGTTCGCCGACCTTTACCACAGCCCGGCAAAACGGGTGGGTTGAGTCAGGATGAACACCGTGAAATGTACCTACATCGATGGTCTGCAAGCGATTCACGCGGCCAAGCCATGTAGCCTGCGTCTAAGCAAGACAAGGTAAAGAAATAAAATGGGCAGCATGCATCCCGTACAGGTGATCGCGGTGACCGGCGGCAAAGGTGGCGTCGGGAAAACTAACGTGTCAGTGAATTTGTCCCTGGCCCTGGCAGAGCTTGGCCGTCGCGTCATGCTGCTGGATGCTGACCTGGGGCTGGCGAACGTCGACGTTCTGCTGGGGCTGACGCCCAAACACACCCTTGCCGATGTGATCGAGGGCCGCTGTGAGCTGCGCGATGTGCTGCTGCAGGGCCCAGGCGGCATCCGCATCGTGCCTGCCGCCTCCGGCACCCAGAGCATGGTGCACCTGAGCCCGGCACAGCATGCCGGGCTGATCCAGGCCTTCAGTGATATCGGCGACAACCTCGACGTGCTGGTGATTGACACCGCGGCCGGGATCGGCGAGTCCGTGGTCAGCTTCGTGCGCGCCGCGCAGGAAGTATTGCTGGTGGTCTGCGACGAACCCACCTCGATCACCGACGCCTACGCCCTGATCAAACTGCTTAACCGTGACTACGGCATGAACCGCTTCCGCGTCCTGGCCAACATGGCCCAGAGCCCGCAGGAAGGGCGCAACCTGTTCGCCAAGTTGACCAAGGTCACGGATCGCTTCCTCGATGTCGCCTTACAATACGTCGGCGCAGTTCCCTACGACGAGTGTGTGCGCAAGGCTGTGCAAAAGCAGCGTGCAGTCTACGAAGCGTTCCCTCGTTCCAAATGCGCATTGGCGTTCAAGGCTATTGCCCAGAAGGTCGATACCTGGCCGTTGCCCGCCAACCCTCGGGGGCATCTGGAGTTTTTCGTCGAGCGATTGGTGCATCAGACGAGCGCAGGACCCGTGCTATGACAGCGAACGGCTATAACGCTTACAAAAAGTCGGCCCGTGACAGCCAGGGTGAGTTGATCGAGCGCTATGCGCCACTGGTCAAGCGCATCGCCTATCACTTGCTGGCACGCCTGCCCGCCAGCGTCCAGGTCGAAGACCTGATCCAGGCGGGCATGATCGGTTTGCTCGAAGTGTCGACCAAATACGACGCGAGCAAAGGGGCGAGCTTCGAGACGTATGCGGGGATCCGTATCCGTGGCGCGATGCTCGACGAGGTGCGTAAAGGTGACTGGGCACCACGTTCGGTGCATCGCAATACGCGCATGGTCAGTGACGCAATTCGCGCAATTGAAGCAAAAACCGGTCGCGACGCTAAAGATCACGAAGTTGCGGCCGAACTCCAATTGAGTCTCGACGATTATTACGGGATTTTGAACGATACCTTGGGCAGCCGCCTGTTCAGTTTCGACGACCTCTTGCAGGACGGCGAGCACGAAGGGCTGCACGAGGATGGCGCGAGTGCTCATATGGAGCCGTCGCGTGACCTGGAGGATGAACGCTTCCAGGGTGCGCTGGCGGACGCGATTGCCAATTTGCCGGAACGTGAGCGGTTGGTGTTGGCGCTGTACTACGACGAAGAGCTGAACCTCAAGGAAATCGGTGAGGTCCTGGGGGTCAGCGAATCGCGGGTCAGCCAGTTGCACAGCCAGTGCGCAGCCCGCTTGCGGGGGCGTTTGGGAGAGTGGCGAGCGCGCTGACAGGCAGTGTGGGGACACTGCAGACGATACCGCGAGGGCAGCAAGCCTTCGCGGTTTCGACCCGTGGTGCCCGAGGCGTCCTTTTTGTGTAATGCCTGTTGATTGAAATGGCGCGTCCAGGTGCTGGGCGCGTTTAAGACTGCTTGGAGGTCGAATTGGACAAGAACATGAAAATCCTCATCGTTGATGACTTTTCAACGATGCGGCGGATCATAAAAAACCTGTTGCGTGACCTTGGGTTCACTAACACGGTCGAGGCGGATGACGGCATTACGGCGATTCCGATCCTCAACAGCGGGAGCATCGACTTTCTGGTAACGGACTGGAACATGCCGGGCATGACCGGTATCGACTTGCTGCGCCACGTGCGCGCTGACGAAAAACTACGCAGCCTTCCCGTGCTGATGGTGACCGCCGAAGCCAAGCGTGAACAGATCATCGAAGCCGCCCAAGCCGGGGTTAACGGTTACGTGGTCAAGCCATTCACTGCATTGGCCTTGAAAGAGAAGATCGAAAAAATCTTCGAACGCATCCACGGCTAATGCCATCGCGGGGGAGCTATGGAGCATAAAGAAACGTCACAGGGAGACTTTGAGTCGACCCTGAAAAAGCATGCTCACCAGTTGGTCGACAGCCTTGAAAAAGGCCAGTTCGGCGATGCGGTGCAGTTAATCCATGAGCTCAATCAGACCCGTGACCGCGGCCTGTATCAGGAAGTGGGCAAGCTCACGCGCGAGCTGCACAGTGCGATCGTCAATTTCCAGATTGACCCGCATATGCCCCAGGCCGAAGAGATCTCGCAGATCACCGATGCCACCGAACGCCTGTCCTATGTGGTCAGGCTGACTGAGGCGGCGGCCAACCGCACCATGGACCTGGTGGAAAACGCCACGCCCCTGGTCAACGGCATGGCCACCGAGGCCCAGGCCTTGAGCCACGACTGGGGCCGTTTCATGCGCCGCGAAGTCGGGGCTGAAGAGTTTCGTGAGTTGGCGCGTCGGGTCGACGGGTTCTTGTCACGCAGCGAGCAGGAAAACCGCACGGTTTCCAGCAACCTCAACGACATTCTGCTGGCCCAGGATTACCAGGACCTCACCGGTCAGGTGATCAAGCGTGTGACCCAATTGGTCACCGAAGTGGAAAGCAACTTGCTCAAATTGGTGCTTATGGCAGGCCAGGTTGATCGTTTCGCCGGCATTGAACATGACCGCGAAGCGATCCTCTCGGAAAAAGATCCACAAAAACATCTCGCCAAGGGTGAAGGTCCGCAGATTCATGCCGATAAACGTGAAGACGTTATGTCAGGTCAGGATGACGTAGATGACCTGTTATCCAGTTTAGGCTTCTAAGGAGCACACCCATGAGCTTCGGCGCCGATGAAGAGATCCTTCAGGATTTCCTTGTAGAGGCCGGCGAAATTTTAGAGCAACTGTCCGAGCAACTGGTCGAGCTGGAAAGCCGCCCGGATGATGCGAACCTGCTCAATGCAATTTTTCGCGGTTTTCATACTGTAAAAGGGGGCGCCGGCTTCCTCCAGCTCCATGAGCTGGTGGAGTGCTGCCACATCGCCGAGAACGTGTTCGACATCCTGCGCAAGGGTGAGCGTCACGTTGATTCGGAGTTGATGGACGTGATTCTCGAAGCACTCGATGCGGTCAACGGCATGTTCAGCGAAGTGCGCGAACGTGCCCCGATCACCGCAGCCACCCCGGAACTGCTGGCCGCCCTGGCGCGCTATGCCGAGCCTGCCGACCTGTCGGCTGCGCCGGTGGCTGAAGCGGCGCCGGAACCTGTGGCAGAGCCCGAAGCGGATGTGACCGACAGCGAGTTCGAACAGCTGCTCAACTCCCTCAGTGCCGTCAAGGCCGAGGCAGAAGCACCGGCCGCCGTTGCTCCGGCAGCGGCGCCGACCAGCGAAGACATTACCGACGCTGAGTTCGAATCCCTGCTCGACCAGTTGCACGGCAAAGGCCAGTTCGCGGCCGACGCCGTGCCACCGGCTGCTGCTGCCGCGGCACCTGCCGCGCCCGTCAGCACTGACATCACCGACGACGAATTTGAAGCGTTGCTCGACCAACTGCATGGCAAGGGCACCTTCGCGGCCGATGCCTTGCCGGCCGTCGCCGCCACGCCTGCAGCGGCTGCCAGCACTGCGGCGCCTGCCGCTGCTGCACCGGCAGGCGATGGGTTGATTTCCGATCACGAATTCGAATCCCTGCTGGACGAATTGCACGGCAAGGGCAAGTTCAGCGAAGTTGCTCCGGCCGCTGCGGTGGCCACGGCTGCACCGGTTGCCGCCAAAGCCGCCGCCCCGGCACCGGCCGCCAAGCCTGCGCCCGCACCGGCCGCCGCTCCGGCGCCTGCACGTGCTGCAGCGGCACCGGTCGCCGAGAAGCCCGCCAGTGAAGCCGAAACCACCGTGCGGGTTGATACCGCGCGCCTGGACGACATCATGAACATGGTCGGCGAACTGGTGCTGGTGCGTAACCGCCTGGTCCGCCTGGGCCTGAGCAGCGGCGATGAAGCCATGCAGAAGGCCGTGTCGAACCTCGACGTGGTGACCGCCGACCTGCAGACCGCCGTGATGAAAACGCGGATGCAGCCGATCAAGAAAGTCTTCGGCCGCTTCCCACGGCTGGTTCGTGACCTGGCTCGCCAGCTCAAGAAAGAGATCAACCTGGAACTGGTGGGTGAAGAAACCGACCTCGACAAAAACCTTGTCGAGGCCCTGGCCGACCCGCTGGTCCACTTGGTGCGCAACGCCGTCGACCACGGCGTGGAAACCCCGGAAGAACGTGAAGCTTCGGGCAAGTCCCGTGGCGGCAAGGTGATCCTGGCGGCGGAGCAAGAAGGCGACCACATCCTGCTGTCGATCACCGATGACGGCAAGGGCATGGACCCGAACATCTTGCGCAGCATCGCAGTCAAGCGTGGCGTGATGGACAAGGACGCCGCCGACCGCCTGACCGACACCGAGTGCTACAACCTGATCTTTGCCCCGGGCTTCTCGACCAAGACCGAGATCTCCGACGTGTCCGGCCGTGGCGTCGGCATGGACGTGGTGAAGACCAAGATCAGTCAGCTCAACGGCTCGATCAACATCTACTCGACCAAGGGCCAGGGCTCGAAGATCGTCATCAAGGTGCCGTTGACCCTGGCGATCATGCCGACCTTGATGGTGATGCTGGGCAACCAGGCGTTCGCCTTCCCGCTGGTCAACGTCAACGAAATCTTCCACCTCGACCTGTCGCGCACCAACGTGGTGGACGGCCAGGAAGTGGTGATCGTGCGCGACAAGGCGTTGCCGCTGTTTTACCTCAAGCGTTGGCTGGTGGCATCGGCTGCCCATGAAGAGCAGCGCGAAGGCCATGTGGTGATCCTCTCCGTGGGCACCCAGCGGATCGGCTTTGTCGTCGATCAGTTGGTGGGCCAGGAAGAAGTGGTCATCAAGCCTTTGGGCAAAATGCTGCAGGGAACCCCGGGCATGTCGGGTGCGACCATCACCGGTGACGGTCGGATCGCGCTGATTCTCGATGTTCCGAGCATGCTCAAGCGTTACGCCGCTCGGCGTATTTGATTCTGGTGGGGCAGGGCGGTAATGCCCGCCCCGCCTAACGGAGTGTTTATGGCAGTCAAGGTCCTGGTGGTGGACGATTCGGGTTTCTTCCGCCGTCGCGTCTCGGAAATTCTTTCCGCCGATCCAACGATCCAGGTGGTCGGCACGGCCACCAACGGCAAAGAAGCGATTGATCAAGCCATTGCGTTGAAGCCGGACGTGATCACCATGGACTACGAGATGCCGATGATGGATGGCATCACGGCAGTTCGCCATATCATGCAACGCTGCCCGACCCCGGTGTTGATGTTCTCCTCGCTGACCCACGAAGGCGCCCGAGTGACCCTCGACGCGTTGGACGCTGGCGCGGTGGATTTCCTGCCGAAGAATTTCGAAGACATCTCGCGCAACCCCGAGAAGGTCAAGCAGATGCTGTGCGAGAAGGTGCACAGCATTTCGCGCAGTAACCGACGCAGCCTGTTCAGCGCGCCGACGCCGACGCCGACGCCTGCACCGGCCGCGGCCCCGTCTGCGCCTGCGCCTTCGTTTGGTCGACCTGCTCCTGCGCCTGCGCCGGTTGCTCGGCCTGCCGTGGCGCCTGCCCGTGCATCGGCCTCCAGCGCTCACTCCCCGGCGCCCAAGCGCAAGGCCTACAAGCTGGTCGCCATCGGTACATCCACCGGCGGCCCGGTCGCCCTGCAGCGCGTGTTGACTCAACTGCCGGCCAACTTTCCGGCGCCGATTGTGCTGATCCAGCACATGCCCGCCGCCTTCACCAAAGCCTTCGCCGAACGCCTGGACAAGCTGTGCCGCATCACCGTCAAGGAAGCGGAGGATGGTGACATCCTGCGCCCTGGCCTGGCGTTGCTGGCCCCAGGTGGCAAGCAAATGATGGTGGACGGGCGTGGCGCGATCAAAATCCTGCCGGGCGATGAGCGCCTGAACTACAAGCCGTGCGTGGATATCACCTTCGGTTCGGCAGCCAAGTCCTACGGCGACAAAGTTCTGGCGGTGGTGCTCACCGGCATGGGCGCCGACGGCCGTGAAGGCGCGCGCCTGCTCAAGCAGGGCGGCAGCGCCATCTGGGCGCAGGACGAAGCCAGCTGCGTGATCTATGGCATGCCCATGGCCATCGTCAAAGCGGACCTGGCCGACGCGGTCTACAGCCTGGACGATATCGGCAAGCATCTGGTGGAGGCTTGCCTCTGATGGATGTATTGAGCCTGATCGGCATCATCATGGCGTTTGTCGCGATCATCGGCGGCAACTACCTCGAAGGCGGCCATCTCGGCGCCTTGGCCAACGGTCCGGCAGCGTTGATCGTGATTGGCGGCACGGTGGGCGCGGCATTGCTGCAGTCGCCCATGAGTTCGTTCAAGCGTGCCATGCAGATCCTGATCTGGATTATTTTCCCGCCGCGTGTCGACTTGCCGGGCGGCATCGACCGAGTGGTCAACTGGAGCCTCACCGCCCGCAAGGAAGGCCTGCTGGGCCTGGAAGGCGTGGCCGATGCCGAGCCCGACAGCTACGCGCGCAAAGGCCTGCAATTGCTGGTGGACGGTGCCGAGCCGGAAGCGATCCGCAGCATCCTGGAGGTGGATTTCTATACCCAGGAAAGCCGCGACATCAATGCCGCCAAAGTCTTTGAAAGCATGGGCGGCTACGCGCCGACCATCGGTATCATTGGTGCGGTCATGGGCCTGATCCACGTGATGGGCAACCTGGCCGACCCTTCGCAACTGGGCAGCGGGATTGCCGTGGCGTTTGTCGCCACCATCTACGGCGTGGCGAGTGCCAACTTGGTGCTGTTGCCGGTGGCGAGCAAGCTCAAGTCGATCGCCATGCGCCAGTCGCGTTATCGCGAAATGCTGCTCGAAGGCATCCTGTCGATCGCCGAGGGCGAGAACCCGCGTTCGATCGAATTGAAGCTCCAGGGCTTCATGGATTGATGACCATGAGTATTTACTTGTGGCGAGCGAGCTTGCTCGCGTTGGGCTGCGGAGCAGCCCTAAAACCAGGCACCGCAATCTTTCTGAAGAAACGCGGTGCCTGGATCAGGGCCGCTTCGCGCCCCAACGCGAGCAAGCTCGCTCGCCACAATGAACCGGTTGGCAGTGAGTCTTGTGTTCAGGGAGGTAGTTGCCTGTGAGCCGTCGCCGTCGCGAGCCTGAAGAACACGTCAACCACGAACGCTGGCTGGTGTCCTACGCGGACTTCATCACCTTGCTGTTCGCGTTTTTTGTGGTGATGTACTCCATCTCGTCGGTCAATGAAGGCAAGTACAAAGTCATTTCCCAGGCGCTGATCGGCGTGTTCAACGACGCCGACCGCGCCCTCAAGCCGATTCCTATCGGTGAAGAACGGCCCAAGACCGTGACCCCGGCCAAGCCGCTGGTCAACGACAGTGACGAAACCGCCGCCGGCGTGGGCGGCACCAGCGATCCGCTGAAAAGCATCGCCGACGACATCAGTGCCGCGTTTGGCGACCTTATCAGCTCCAACCAGATGACCGTGCGTGGCAATGAGTTGTGGGTGGAGATCGAGCTCAATTCCAGCCTGCTGTTCGCCAGCGCCGATGCGATGCCCAGCGACCAGGCGTTTACCATCATCGACAAAGTGGCGTCGATCCTGCGGCCGTTTGAAAACCCGATCCACGTTGAAGGCTTTACCGACAACTTTCCGATCAACACGGCGCAGTACCCGACCAACTGGGAACTGTCTTCGGCGCGTGCCGCCAGCATCGTTCGCATGCTCGCGATGCAGGGCGTGAACCCCGGACGGCTGGCCTCGGTGGGGTACGGCGAGTTCCAGCCGGTGGCCAATAACGCTACGGTGGAAGGCCGCGCGCGCAACCGTCGCGTGGTGCTGGTGGTGTCCCGCAACCTGGATGTACGCCGCAGCCTGACCGGCACGGGCACCGCCAATGCAACACCGGATGCGGCCTTGAAGCGGGCTGGCACACAAACTGCACCGGCCCCTGCAAAGCCGCCGGTTCGTCAGAGTGCCGTCAATTCTCCGTCGCCGGCTCAATAACCTATGCAATGTCTCGGTCGCGCCAATGCCTGCCGGGAGGAACCAACCGAATGAGAGTCTGGGCAGTTGCCAATCAAAAAGGTGGAGTCGGCAAGACCACCACCTCCATCGCTTTAGCCGGCTTGCTGGCGGAGGCGGGCAAGCGTGTGGTCGTGGTGGACCTGGATCCCCATGGCTCGATGACCAGCTATTTCGGCTACGACCCGGATGCGCTGGAGCACAGCAACTACGACCTGTTCCTGCACAAAGGCAGCGTGCCTGCCGACTTGCCGGGGCAACTGCTGCTGCCGACCAGCAATGAAAGCATTTCCTTGCTGCCGTCCAGCACCGCGCTGGCAACCCTTGAGCGCCAGTCGCCGGGGCAGAGTGGCCTGGGCCTGGTGATCGCCAAGACCCTGGCGCAACTGTGGCAGGACTTCGACTACGCGATTATCGACAGCCCGCCGTTGCTGGGCGTGCTGATGGTCAACGCCTTGGCGGCCAGCCAGCAACTGGTGATCCCGGTGCAGACCGAACACCTGGCGGTCAAAGGCCTGGAGCGTATGGTCAGCACCCTCGCGATGATCAACCGCTCGCGTAAGCAGGCGTTGCCCTACAGCATCGTGCCGACCCTGTTCGACCGTCGCACCCAGGCGTCCCTCGGCACGTTGCGCGTATTGCGCGATGCCTACCCGGACACCATCTGGAATGGCTACATACCGGTGGACACGCGCCTGCGTGACGCCAGCCGCGCCGGCCTGACGCCGTCGCAGTTCGACGGCAAGAGCCGTGGCGTGCTGGCGTACCGCGCGTTGCTCAAGCACCTGCTGTCCCAGCAACTTGTGGCGCAGGTGGCGTGATGAACCGTCCCGTCGAACTCAAGACCAAGACCCGGCCGCAACTGGCGCTGGAATCCTATCTGGATGCCTTGCTGCAGGAGGCCACGGCGCAAGAACTGCCCGAACCGATCCTGGTGCTGGAGCCCGCCGTCGAACCCGAAGCCGCACTGGATGAATTCCAGTTGGCGGTGCTGGAAGAACAAGCGCGTGATGCGCAGATTGTGGTGCCGATCACGCCCACGGTGGTGGCGCCTGTCGTGGCTGCGCCTGTGGTGGTTGCACCCGTGGTGGTCGAGCCGGTGGTCGAAGTCCATCTGCCGCCGAGCATCACACCGCCACCGGTCACCGGTGATGGCCGCCCGGCGTGGGCCGCCGAGCCGTTCGAGTGCCTGCTGTTCGACGTCGCCGGGCTGACCCTGGCGGTGCCACTGGTCTGCCTGGGCTCGATCTATTCCCTGGAAGGCCAGGAGCTGACGCCGCTGTTCGGGCAACCGGAGTGGTTCCTCGGCATCCTGCCCAGCCAGGCCGGCAACCTTAAGGTGCTGGACACCGCGCGTTGGGTCATGCCCGACCGCTACCGCGATGATTTTCGCCAGGGCTTGCAGTATGTGATTTCGGTGCAAGGCTATGAGTGGGGGCTGGCGGTGCATCAAGTCAGCCGCTCGTTGCGCCTGGACCCGAACGAAATCAAATGGCGCAGCCACCGGGGCCAACGGCCTTGGCTGGCGGGTACCGTGATCGAACACATGTGCGCGTTGCTCGACGTAGCCGAACTGGCCGAGTTGATTGCCAGTGGCGCGGTCAAGGCGATGCCACAGAACAAACGCAGTTGATTGAACAATAAGGTCCGCATGCGAGTGCGGTCAGCGAAGCACACACGCCGTATACATCGGCATTTGAGGGGTCAGGGGTATGAATAAGTCAGCGTCCGCACAAGGTTTAGATGATCCGATCCTGCAATGGGTTACCTTCAAACTGGACAACGAAACCTACGGCATTAACGTGATGCGCGTGCAGGAAGTGCTGCGCTACACCGAGATCGCTCCGGTACCGGGTGCGCCAAGCTACGTGCTGGGCATCATCAACCTGCGCGGCAACGTGGTCACGGTCATCGACACGCGTCAGCGTTTCGGCCTGGATACCGTTGAAGTCAGCGACAACACGCGCATCGTGATCATTGAAGCCGACAAGCAAGTGGTCGGTATCATGGTCGACAGCGTGGCCGAAGTGGTTTACCTGCGCCAATCGGAAGTGGAAACCGCGCCGAACGTCGGTAACGAAGAATCCGCCAAATTCATCCAGGGCGTGTGCAACAAGAACAACGAACTGCTGATTCTGGTTGAGCTGGACAAGATGATGAGCGAAGAAGAATGGTCGGAACTGGAGAGCATCTGATTGTTCTTTGAGGCCGTGGTAATTGTCCTGGCCCTGTTGTGGGCCGGGACGTTGGCATTCTTGCTGCGTTATGTGCGCCAGCAGCGTGAGTTGGGCCTGCAACAGGCCGAGCGTGATGCGGTGCGTGACCGGCGCATTCTGGAGTTGGTCAAGCGGGTTGATCATTACCAGCAGAGTGCGGTGAAGGTGGGGGATGAGGTGCATGAACTGCGCGCCATACTTGCGCCGTTGCCCGATAAACTTGCGCAGATTGAGCAGCGGGATCCTTCCAGTCTTTCGTTTGCACAGGCGGCGAAGTTGGTGGGGATGGGGGCTACGGTGGATGAGCTTACTCAATCGTGTGGGTTGACCCAGGCTGAGGCGCAGTTGATGAGTAAGCTTCATAAGAGCTGACTGGGTACATATCCATTGCTGCGGTAAAGGCTAACCCGGCGTCCTGCCGGTTTACCCACGCTCCAAAGCCTGCGTTCGGCCAGCGCGTTTGACTGGGCGCCCTAGATCAAAAGCAAGAGCACGGCGGCCTGGAGCCGGCCGGGTTCTGACTGTCGATCTCGGTTAAATGTGGGAGGGAGCTTGCTCCCGATAGCCGTCGGGCAATTGCAGAGGTATTGGCTGACACACTGCAATCGGGGGCAAGCCCCCTCCCACCGTTTGATCTCCATACATCAGGTAGCCCCCGAGCCTAGGCGAGGTGCCGGGGGACAGGCCCACCATTACCAAAAAAATGGATAGGCACTCAGTAAACCAAACCCCCTCCCCAAAGGTCCCATCCTCCAAGCACCTTTGAATCAGGAGATTCCCCCAATGACCACCCCCAAAGCACTGTTGATCCTTCACGGCAAGCAAGCCCTCAACGAGGACGTGCGCGCCGCCGTGCAGGCCCGGCGCGAGCAGGGCGGGGAATTGGCGGTGCGGGTCACCTGGGAAGGCGGCGACGCCCAGCGCCTGGTCAACGAAGCCTTGGCTGACGGCTACACCCACATCATCGCCGGTGGCGGCGACGGCACCTTGCGCGATGTGGCCGAAGCCATGGCCCAGGCCAAGACCGACGCCAGCCTGGTGCTGATGCCGCTGGGCACCGCCAACGATTTCGCCAAGGCCGCCGGCGTGCCGTTGGAGCCCGCCCAGGCGCTGGCGCTGCTGGACGTGCCGCCCAAAGCCATCGACCTCGGCCAGGTCGGTGGGCAAATCTTCCTCAACATGGCGACCGGCGGTTTCGGCAGCCAGGTCACCGCCAACACTTCCGAAGACCTGAAAAAAGTCCTCGGCGGTGCGGCCTACCTGTTCACCGGCTTGACGCGTTTCAGCGAGTTGAAGGCTGCCTATGCCGAGCTGGATGGTCCCGATTTCCACTGGAAAGGCGAACTGCTCGCCCTGGGGATCGGCAACGGTCGCCAGGCAGGCGGTGGGCATGAGCTATGCCCAGGCGCGATGGCCGACGACGGCCTGCTGGATGTCAGCATCCTGCCGGCGCCCCAGGAAGTGGTCGGTACGTTGCGTGAGCTCATGAACAATGGCTGGGGCCTGGACACGATGTTCGTGCGGGCGCGGCTGCCGTGGGTGAATATCAAGGTTGCACAGGGCCTGTACATCAACCTGGATGGTGAGCCGCTGGAGGGTGATGACCTGCACTTCGAGGCCTTGCCCAAGGCCTTGCGGGTGCACTTGCCGGTCGGTTCGCCGTTAGTCGTCCAGGCTGATGATCTGCTCGCGCACCGCGAATAGCACCAAGCCGGCCACGTCGAAGATCTGCAGGCGCTTCATGATCTGCGAGCGGTGCGCCTCGACGGTCTTGATGCTCAGGCCCAGGCCGTGAGCGATCTCCCGGGTGGACTTGCCGCGCACGATCAAGCGCAGGATCTCCAACTGCCGCGCCGTGAGGTTGTGGCTGTGGCCGGCGGGTGTGATCGGCCCCTGGCTGCGCACCAGCGCCTGGTTGATCACCGTGTGGGCAATCGCCGGGCTCAGGTAGCGCTCGTTGTTGCGCAACGCCAGCAGCGCGTGTTCCAGCTCGTTGGCTGTTGTGTCCTTGAGCAGATAACCATGGGCCCCGGACTCCAGCGCGCACATGATCAGCTCCGGGTCGGTGTGCATCGACAGGATCAGCACCTTGCTCTTGGGGTAGGCGCGCTTGAGTTGCTGCAAGGCATCCAGGCCGCCGGTGTGCTTCATCGACAGGTCCAGCAGCACGATATCGGGCAGCAGGGCACTGAACTGCTCCAGTAACTGCGCGCCATCGTTGGCTTCGCCGATCACCGTGTAGCCGGGAATGTCTTGGACCAGCGCGCGGACGCCGGCCCGGATCAGTGCATGGTCATCTACCAGGAGTAATTTGCAGGTCACTCGAGAACCTTAGGGGAACTGGCCCGTTCGAGGGCGCGGGGCGCCCAGGGGAAAAGCGCTTCGATCCGTGTTCCTTTGCCTGGCTGGCTGCTGACGGATAATGAACCGCCAAGCTGATCAATCCGCTCGGACATGCCGGCCATGCCCCGTTGGCCTTCCAGGCCTGGGTTGATGGCCGGCGAAAAGCCCTGGCCGTCATCACTGATAAATAGCGAGAGGCCCTCGGGCAGACGTTGCAGGCGAACCAGCAGATTGCGCGCCTGGGCGTGGCGCAGCATGTTGGTCACCGCTTCCTGGGTGATCCGAAAGGCGGCCACGGCCGTTTCTTCCGGGATGCCGGTCAGCCGTTGCTGGCATTCCAGGCTCCAGTGGATCGGGGTGTTTTCCAGGGTCTTGAGCAGGTGCGCACGCAGGCTGGCTTCCAGGCCCAGGCTGGCTAACTGGCGAGGATTGAGGATGGCGGAGACGTCGCGCACCTTGGCCAGGGTTTCATTCAGGGTGTTGCACAGCACCGTGCACTGGCTTTGCAGGTCGTCGGGCAGGCGGCGCTTGAGCCATTCGCTTTGCAGCTTGGCGGCGGTGAGCAGTTGGCCGATATCGTCGTGCAATTCGCGGCTGAGGCGGTGGCGTTCGTTCTCCTGCACTTGCAGCAGGCGGTCGGCCAGTTCCTGGGGCTGGAACTTGATCGACTTGCGTGACCGCCACTGTTGCAGGCCAACCACCACCAGGGTGGCCAGGTTGAGCACAATCACCAGCAATGGAAGCGGCGCGGAGCGGGTATAGGCCCACAGGCTCAACAGCAGCGAGCCAAGGCACAGGGCGAGGATCAAACGGCGTGCATTACTGCGGGACGCGGACCATGCGAAGAGTGTCTTGAGACTGGCGTACATAGCGGATGGAGCCAATGAGGGTTCGCTGCGGGAAGTCCGGTCACGGCGGCTGACAGGGCTCTGTTTAGAATGCGTTATCGAATCGTATTTATGCATGATGAAGTTGAGTCACTTCGAGTGGGGCATAGTACCACCACTATTACCGTTGGTCGCCTGGTGCCGTGCCTGGCGGGGTTTTTAACCGCACAAATGCTCCGGGCGGTATTCCCAGAGTTTATGGCGTGGGGGAGTTATATTATTTGCGTTTGATTGTATCGTTATGACCGTTAGTGGCTAATTGATATCTTTGCCTGCGCGATTCAACCCTATGTATTAATAGGTATGTCGTTTTCAGATAACTTCAGGCTTAAATACGACCTGATATTCGATCAAGACGCGTGATGTATCCGTTGTTGCGGTTTAGAACCGAAATCTTTTTGCGGAATATGCAGCGTTACAGTGGCAATCAACGTCGTTTGCTCTGCTTCATCCAATCCCAGTTTGCCGGTCTTTGCATCAATCAACTCCAACTGCCAGGCCAGCAATGTCAGGCATTGTTCCAGCGCGTCCAGGGCTTGATCATGCAGATGCAAAGGGTTTTCGGCATTGGCGATCAGGTACTGGATATGCCGCGAGAATTCGCTGATCGCCCGAAGGGCCAGGCAGTCGGCCTTTTCGGCGAGCTTGATCAGGCTGACCTTCATGCAGTCGATGGCGTCGCTGTCGTTGCGGATCATGTGCAGGTGGCTCAGGCACTCTTCCGATTTGGCCAGCAGCTTTTCAGCCTCGTGCAGGAATTCGGGCAATGCAAGTTGCCACTCGTTACCGTCGTTCATCATGCAAGTCTCCACAACAGAAGGTCGGGTGATGAGATGTCGCTCCGGGTGAATGGCTTCAAACTAGCGCTGAAATATGACTGAAATCTGTAGGTCGCTTCTGAGATTTCAGTAGGACGTTTATTAGAATGACGGCGACGGCTGTGCGCGGCGAGCATGAGCGGAGTCCATTGCACGCCTTCAATTGCCGACATCTGAATGTCCGAAAGACCCGTGGGCCGAGGGCTTGGGATGGCAAACAAAAGCCTGACTCCATTCATGCATTGAGAATGGCGTCACATTAATGGCTATTAGATATTGCGAATATCAGGTTGGGCCTGATTGTGCATAGGGGAATCCCTTACGCGGCGGAACCTTGCGTCGAAATGAATGTCGCGCAACGTCGCTACACCCCTGTCTGGAGAGGCCAGTGCAGTAAACCATGATGTCAGTGTGACATCAATGAATTTACGTGGCATTTTACCGGGGTCAAGGTCTGGCGTTCGCCGCCGATAACCCACTGTATGTGAACTGCACAATCCCTTAGCGCATCAGGAGCTTTTAATGGCCGGCATTCTCGACACGGTAGATCAACGCACGCAACTGGTGGGTGAGAATCGCCTGGAGATCCTCATGTTCCGCCTGGCCGGGCGTCAGTTGTTCGCGATCAACGTGTTCAAGGTGCAGGAAGTCCTGCAGCTGCCCAAGCTGACGTTGATGCCGCAACGCCATCCGTTCGTGTGCGGCGTGGTCAACCTGCGTGGGCAGACCCTGCCGGTGATCGACCTGTCCCAGGCCATCGGCATGCGCCCGTTGGTGCCGGGTCCCAACAGCACCATTATCGTCACCGAGTATAACCGCTCGGTGCAGGCGTTCCTGGTGGGCGGCGTGGACCGCATCGTCAACATGAACTGGGAAGCCATCCTGCCGCCGCCGACCAGTGCCGGACGCCAGCATTACCTCACCGCCATCAGCAAGGTCGACGACCAGTTGGTGGAAATCATCGACGTGGAAAAAGTCCTGGCCGAAATCGTGCCCTACAACGCCAAGGTCTCGCGTGAAAAACTCGAGGACCCGGTCCTGGAACGCGCCCGTGGCCGTGAAGTGCTGCTGGTGGATGACTCCAACGTGGCCCTCTCGCAACTGCGCGACACGCTTGGCCAGCTGGGCGTGAAGATGCATATCGCCAGCGACGGTCTCAAAGCGTTGAATATGCTCAAGGCTTGGGCCGACGCCGGCCATGTGATGACCGACAAACTGTTGATGATCTTCACCGACGCCGAAATGCCCGAGATGGACGGTTACCGCCTCACCACCGAGATCCGCAACGACCCACGCCTGCGCAAACTTTACGTGGTGCTGCACACCTCGCTGTCGGGCAGTTTCAACGACTCGATGGTGAAGAAGGTCGGCTGCGACAACTTCCTGTCCAAATTCCAGCCCGACAAGCTGGTGGATGTAGTGCGTCAACGTCTGATGCTCGACGAAGTGCCCGCCTGATTGTAGTGAGCGGTTATAGTGTCGGCTTTACTCCTTCAGGAATGCAGGCCCATGCTTCGTCTCAGCGCGTTGTACCGTTACCCCTTGAAGTCCGGCAAGGCCGAAATACTGCAACAGGTCGGCCTGGATAAACTCGGGGTGGACGGCGATCGACGCTGGATGCTGGTGGACGAAGCCAGCGGGCGTTTTCTCACGCAACGGGCCGTGGCCAAGATGAGCCAGCTGTCGGCGCTGTGGAACAGCAGCGGCGGGCTCACCCTGAGTTCGCCTGGCTACACGCCGCTGGACGTGACCCTGCCCGACAACGAGGCAGAACTGCGTGGCGTGACCATCTGGCGTGACACCTTGCGCGTGCCGGATGCGGGCGACGCGGCTGCCGCGTGGGTCAGCGACTTCATCGGCAAGCCGACACGGCTGGTGCAAATCCCTCTCGAACGTGCCCGCACCACCCAGGCCGGTTATGGCAAGGACGATGACCAGGTCGCCTTCGCCGACGGTTATCCGTTGTTGGTGATCGGCCAGGCCTCGCTGGACGACCTCTCGCAACGCATCGGCCGCCCCATGGACATGCTGCGTTTTCGTCCCAACCTCGTGATCGAAGGCAGCGAAGCCTTCGCTGAAGACGGCTGGAAACGCCTGCGCATCGGCGATGTGGAGTTCCGTGCGGTCAAGCCGTGCTCGCGCTGCATCCTTACCACCATCGACCCGCAGACCGGCGAACGCAGCGCCGACCGCGAACCCTTCGCCACGCTGGAAACCTATCGCAAGACCGAGGATGGCGCGATTTTCGGCCAGAACCTGGTCAACGACGGCGTGGGTCGCCTGGAAGTCGGGATGCCGGTGACGATTCTCGAGTAATGTGCCGTGGCCATAAAAAATGCCCGTCTCCTGCGAGACGGGCATTTTTTTTCCTGCTGGTCACCCTCAGCCGCGGTATTCGCACAGGTAGGCGGTGTCCACGGCGACCTTCAGCTGGAACTTGCTGTTGGCCGGCACGTTGAACTGGCTGCCGGCGGCGAAGGTTTCCCACGTGCTGGCGTCAGGCAGCTTGACGGTCAGGGCGCCGGACACCACGTGCATGATTTCACGCTGGGCGGTGCCGAATTCGTATTCGCCGGGGGCCATTACGCCGATGGTCGCCGGACCTTCTGCGGTGCCGAAAGCGATCGACTTGACGGTGCCGTCGAAGTACTCGTTGACTTTAAACATGGGCGATTCCTCGGAAAAGGGTCTGGAAAGGTCGGCCAGTATGCCCAAGGGCAGGGGAACTGCCTAGACCGGCAAAATCAGCGGCAACAGGCGCGCGGTGTTGCGGGCGTCCTCCAGCGCGCGATGTTGCTGGCCATGGAACTGCATCCCCGCCAGTTGCAGGGCGCCATTGAGGCCCAGGGGCTTGTCCAGGCGCCGGGCCTTGGCGAAACGCTGCTTGAGGTTCACATGGGGCGTGTGGGCGAGTGCGCTGGCCAGGCCATGGCGTTGCCACTCCAGTTCAAGCTGCGCGCGGTCGTAGTCACCCCAACTGGCCCAGCCCTCCAGGCGTGCGTGGTGCTGGCCCAGCCAACGCTCGAACAGCGGCCACACCTCGGTGATCGGCGCCGCGCCGTCCATGTTCGCCTGGGTGATGTGGGTCAGCTGGCGGCAGAAGGGCGTCAGCAATGGCCGCCGCAGCGGCCGCACAAAGCGCTGGAAGTGGTCCAGTTCGCGGCCCTGGCGGTTGACCAGGCTCGCGCCGATCTCGATGACTTCCATCTCCGTCACGGGCCAGCCGCCTTCATCCGTTGTGGCTTCAAGGTCAATAATCAGCCAATGAGGCATCGCGCAGGTTCCCGTACTCTTCCCTTTCTGTTGGGGGTAGAGCGTAGCCCGGCCCTGTAGTTCCGCCTAGGGCTAGACGATCTCGAGTAACACCTGACGATTGCGCACTTGATCACCCGCAATGACCTGCACACCCTTGATCACGCCGTCGATACCGGCCGTCAGTGGGTGCTCCATTTTCATCGCTTCGAGTACCAACAGCAGTTGGCCTTTGGTGACGCTGTCACCGGCGCTGACCCGCACATCGACAATTGCACCGTCCATCGGCGCCTTGACCGTCCCGCTGCTGGCGTCGGCCTGGCGGCTGGCGACCTGCTGGGTGCGGTCGATCACCGTCAGGCCGGGTAGCCACAGTCGGTTGCCGTCGAGGTGATAGGCCATGCGACGGCGAATGCCGTTGAACACCCCTATGGCGTAGCCACCTTCGGTAGTGAGTGGCAGGGGCTCAGCGCTGACGTCGTGGATGTCGCCGTTGACCTCCAGGCGGTAGGTGCAGAGTGTGCTGGCGGTGTTGCGCCAGCCTGCCAGTGCTGGGGGATGCGGGTGCGCGCTGTGTGCGTAAAACAACGCGGCGGCCAGGCTAAGGTGTTCTTTTGATAGGGGCTGGGGCGGGATCTCGCTGAAGTGTTGCGCGATAAACCCGGTGCTGAAATCACCCGCGATAAACTCCGGGTGCTTGAGCAGATCGGCCAATAACCGTTGATTGGTCGCCACCCCCAACAGCAACGTGTCTTCCACCGCCCGCAACAACTTGCGCCGCGCCTCTTCGCGGGTGGCGCCATGGGCGATGATCTTGCCCAGCATCGGGTCATAGAACGGGCTGATGCGTTGGCCTTCTACGACACCGTGGTCAATGCGTACGCCCGCCGCCGGTTCCCAGCGCAGCACATCGCCGGTTTGCGGCAGGAAGCCCTGGGCCGGGTCTTCGGCGTACAGGCGCACTTCCATGGCGTGGCCGCTCAGGGTGACCTCCGCTTGTGTCAGCGGCAGCGGTTGGCCGGCGGCGATCTGCAGTTGCCAGTCCACCAGGTCGAGGCCGGTGATCAGCTCGGTCACCGGGTGCTCCACTTGCAGGCGGGTGTTCATTTCCAGGAAGTAGAACTGGCCGTGGCGGTCGAGCAGGAACTCCACGGTGCCGGCGCCGACGTAGTTCACCGCGCGCCCGGCCTTCAGGGCGGCTTCGCCCATGGCCAGGCGCAGCTCGGGTGTCATGATGGGGCAGGGGGCTTCTTCGATGACTTTCTGATGGCGGCGCTGGATGGAACAGTCGCGTTCGCCGAGGTAGATCAAGTGGCCGTGGCTGTCGCCGAACAGCTGGATTTCGACGTGACGGGGGTCGATCAGGGCGTGTTCGAGGATCAGTTCGTCGCTGCCGAAGGCGTTCTTGGCTTCCGAACGGGCGGTCTGCAGGTTGTTCAACAGGTCTTTTGCGTGGTGCACCAGGCGCATGCCGCGACCGCCACCGCCGGCGCTGGCTTTGATCATCAGTGGGTAGCCGATGCGCTCGGCTTCTTGTTGCAGGGTGACGTCGTCCTGGGCGCTGCCTTGGTAGCCGGCGATGCAGGGCACGCCGGCGTCGAGCATGGCGAGTTTGGACAGGCGTTTGCTGCCCATCAGTTCGATGGCGGCGACGCTGGGACCGATGAAGGTGAGGTTGGCGTGTTGGCAGGCGCGGGCGAAGTCGGGGTTTTCAGAGAGGAAGCCGTAGCCGGGGTGGATGGCGTCGGCGCCGGTGAGTGTGGCGGCGTTGAGGATGGCTTCGATGTTGAGGTAGGACTGTTGGACGGGGGCGGGGCCGATGTAGACGGCTTCGTCGGCCATCTGGACGTGCAGGGCCTTGGCGTCGGCTTCGCTGTAGACGGCGACGGTGCGGTAGCCCAGGGCTTGGGCGGTGTGTTGGATGCGGCAGGCGATTTCGCCGCGGTTAGCGATCAGGATTTTCGTTAGCTGCGGCATTGTTGCGGTCCTCGAGTACACATCCATTTCTGCGGTAACGGCCGCGGATTCAAGCCTGCGTTCGGCCAGCGTGTTTGACGGGGCACTCCCAGATAGAGCCGACCGGTGTGGTTGTGGCGTACTCAGTACAAATGTGGGAGGGGGCTTGCCCCCGATGGCGTCATTTGCACCACCGAGGCTTTCTTTTCTGCACAAACGCCTGCGTCCCCTCAATCCCTTCCTCACTCCTCACCGCTTCGGCAAACCACTGCGCCCCACGGTCCAGCACAGCCTCAAGCGGTTCATCCACACTGGCCAGCAACAGGGATTTGGTCCGTCCATTCGCGCCCGGTGCGCAGCGCAGCACCTGTCCCAACACGTCATCCAGCCGTTCCGCCAATGCCTGCGGGTCGCGTTCGGTAAAGTGCACGACGCCCAGTCGCTCGGCTTCCAGGCCGTCAAAGCGCGCCGCGGTCAGCGCTAGGCGGCGGGCTTGGGTCAGGCCGATACGCTTGACCACAAACGGCGCGATTTGCGCCGGCAGTAAGCCCAGGCTGGTTTCCGGCAGGCCGAATTGCGCCTGGTGATCGGCGATGGCGATATCACTCACGCACGCCAGCCCAAAGCCGCCGCCCAGCACCGCGCCTTGCAGCACCACGATCACGACTTGCGGTACCGCTTCGACTTCCTGCAGCAAGGTGCCGAACGCGCGGTTCAGCGCCTGGAGTTGATTGCCCGCAGTGACCAGGTCCTTCACATCGGCGCCGGCGCAGAAGTGCCCGCCGGCCCCGCTGATCACCAGTGCGCGGACCTGGCTGTCCAATTGCGCCAGCACCGTGCGCAGTTCGTTGACCATCTCCAGGCTCATCGCATTGCGGTTTTCCGGGCGGTTGAGGGTGATGTGCAGCACGCCGTTATGGGGTTCGAGCAATAAGGTGTTCATGGCTTTTTCCCAGGCAAGGTGCCCATCAGTTTGCAGAGGATGCCCAGCATGATTTCGTCGGCGCCGCCGCCGATCGAGACCAGGCGCACATCGCGATAGGCGCGGGCGACGGGGTTGTCCCACATGAAGCCCATGCCGCCCCAGTATTGCAGGCAGCTGTCGCTGACTTCTCGGCCCAGGCGCCCGGCCTTGAGCTTGGCCATGGAGGCCAGGCGAGTCACGTCCTGGCCTTTGATGTATTGCTCGGTGGCCTGGTAGACCAGCGCGCGCAGGCATTCGATTTCGGTGGAGAGTTCGGCCAGGCGAAAGTGGATGACCTGGTTGTCGATCAGCGCCTTGCCGAAGGTCTGGCGCTCCTTGCAGTATTCGATGGTGGTGTCGATGCAATGCTCCAGGCCCTTGATCATGTTGGCCGCGCCGAACAGGCGTTCTTCCTGGAACTGCAGCATCTGCATCATGAACCCCGCGCCTTCGTGGCCGATGCGGTTGCGCTGCGGCACGCGCACGCCGTCGAAGAACACCTGGGCGGTCTCGGAGCTGTGCATGCCGAGTTTTTCCAGGGGCGGGCTGACGCTGATGCCGGGGGTGTTCATCGGCACCATGATCAGCGATTTGTTGATGTGCGGCTTGTCGTCGGAGGTGTTGGCCAGCAGGCAGATGAAGTCGGCGCTGGGTGAGTTGGTGATCCACATTTTGCTGCCGTTGATCACATAGTCGTCGCCGTCCTTGCGCGCATGGGTTTTCAGCCCGGCCACGTCGGAACCGGCACCGGTTTCCGAGACACCGATGCAGCCGACCTGCTCGCCGCTGATGGCCGGACGCAGGAATTCATCCCGCAACTCATCGGAGCCGAAGCGGGCGAGGGCGGGGGTGCACATGTCGGTCTGCACGCCGATGGACATGGGAATGCCGCCGCAGTGAACGGTGCCGAATTCCTCGGCGGCGACGATGGAATAGCTGTAGTCCAGGCCCATGCCGCCGAATTTTTCCGGCTTGGAGATGCCCAGCAGGCCGAGGTCGCCGGCCTTGCGGAAAATATCGTGGATGGGAAAGCGCCCGGCCTTTTCCCATTCGTCGACGTGGGGGTTGATCTCGCGATCAACGAAGGCGCGGACGGTGCGGCGTAGTTCCTGGTGTTCTTGGGTAAAGATCATTTTTTATTGTTCTCCTTATCGTGACGCGCAGCGTCTCGGGCGAAATTTAGAGACGCGCTACACCGAAGGTATTGGCTTGCAACTCACGCACCTCGGCCTCGTGGCAGATATCCAGCACAAAGCCCAGCAACGTCCGCGTATCCCGTGGATCAATCAGCCCGTCGTCCCACAGATTCGCGCTGCCATACAGCGCAGTGGACTGGCTGTCGAGCTTCTGCGCGGTGACCTGTTCCAGCATGTCCAGCACCTTGGGATCCGGCACCAGGCCGTCCTTCAACTGCTTGGCTTCGGTGACGATACGCAGCACCTTGCCCGCCTGGGCGCCGCCCATCACCGCCGTGCGGCTATTGGGCCAGGCGAAGATGAAGCGTGGGTCCAGGCCACGGCCGCACATCGCATAATTGCCGGCGCCGTAGGAGCCGCCGACCACAATCGTGAGTTTAGGCACTCGTGCATTGGCCACCGCCTGGATCATCTTCGCGCCGTGCTTGATCACCCCTTGTTGCTCCGACTCGGTGCCCACCATGAAACCGGTGGTGTTGTGCAGGAACAGCAGCGGCGTGCGGCTCTGGTCGCACAGTTGGATAAACTGCGCGGCCTTGCTCGCACCCTTGGGTGTGATGGGGCCGTTGTTGCCGATCACCCCGACGGCACGCCCCTGGATATGCAGGTGGCCGCACACGGTGTGGGCGTCGAACTCGCCCTTGAATTCGAGGAAGTGCGAGCCGTCGGCCAGGCGGGCGAGGATTTCACGCACGTCGTAGGGTTTTTTCGGGTCATCCGGGATCAGGCCCAGCAGCTCTTCGATGGGGTACAGCGGCTCGGCGTAAGCGCGTCGGGGCGCCTGCGGCAGGCGATCATTCCAGGGCAACAGGCTGACAATCTCACGGGCGATGCGCACGCCGTCGGCGTCATTTTCCGCCAGGTATTCGGCGGTGCCGGCGGTTTGGGCGTGCATTTCGGCGCCACCCAGTTCTTCGTCGGTGGCCACTTCGCCGGTCGCGGCTTTGAGCAGCGGCGGGCCCGCGAGGAACAGCTTGGCGCGGCCGCGCACCACCACCACGTAATCCGACAGCCCCGGCTGATAGGCGCCGCCCGCCGTGGCCGAGCCATGCACCACGGTGATTTGCGGCAAGCCCAGGGCCGACAGGCGCGCCTGGTTGGCGAAGCTGCGCGCACCCTCGACGAAAATTTCGGCGGCGTAGTTGAGGTTGGCACCGCCGCTTTCGGCGAGGGTCACCACCGGCAGTTTGTTCTCCATGGCGATCTGTTGCAGGCGCAGGGATTTTTTCAAGCCGGAAGGGGAAATAGTCCCGCCCTTGATCGCGCTGTTATTGGCCACCACCAGCATGCGCACGCCACTGACGTAGCCGATGCCGGCGATCAACCCACCGCCGGCGGCGCTGCCGTCTTTGTCGTCGTGCAGCTTGTAGCCGGCCAGGCTGGCCAGTTCCAGGAACGGCGCGCCGGGGTCCAGCAGCAGGTTGAGGCGCTCGCGGGGCAGCAGTTGGCCGCGCTTGTCGAACTTGGGCTTGGCTTCCTGGGCCTTGGCGAGCAGGTTGTGTTCCAGTTGGTGCAGCTGGGCGATGGCCGCCAGCATGGCCTCGCGGTTTTGCGCGAACTGGGCGCTGTGGGCGTCGATCAAGGATTCAATCACCGGCATGGTTTATTGCTCCGCCTTGAGCACATCCGGCAGGTAGGCGCGGTGGAAGCCATTGAAGGGCTCACTCGGCGCCTGCGCCTTGTGCAACGGCCAGGCGCGGCTGCCCAGGCTGGCGGCACCGTCGATGCGCAGGGTGCTGCCGCTGATAAAGGCGGCGGCGGGGCTGAGCAGGAACACGATGGCCGCGCTGACTTCCGACTCCGTGCCGATACGCTTGAGCGGCACGTGTTCGCGCAAGGTCGGGATCACCGCCTTGAACGCGCCTTCATAGGTGTCCATGCCGCTGGAGGCGATCCAGCCCGGCGCCACGGCGTTGACCCGCACGCCGGCATACCCCCATTCGAAGGCGGCGGTCTTGGTGAAGTTGTCCATGCCGGCGCGCGCCGCACCCGAGTGGCCCATGCCGGGCATACCGCCCCACATGTCGGCGAGCATGTTGACAATGGCGCCGCCGTGCTTGCTCATGGATTGGTTGAACACTTCCCGCGCCACCAGGAAACCGCCGACGAGGTTGGTGCGCAGTACGGTTTCGAAGCCTTTCTGGTTGATTGAAGCCAGTGGCGAGGGGTACTGGCCGCCGGCGTTATTCACCAAACCATGGAGTTGACCGTGGTCATTCAGGACTTGGCTAACCAGTGCCTTCACTGCTTCTTCATCACGAATGTCGCAGGCGTGCCAATGGGCGATGCCACCGTCTTCAGCGATTTCCGCCGCGACCGCTTGCAGCTTTTCCGGCTTGCGTCCCACCAGAATCACCTGTGCACCCAGCGCCGCCAATTCATGCGCAGTGCAACGGCCGATGCCACTGCCTCCGCCGGTGACCATCACGGTTTGCCCCTGGAACAGGTCGGCTTTGAAGATTGAGTCGAAGGCCACGGCAACGCTCCTGTCAGTTGAGAAAATCGGCGATGTGTTGCGGCACGGCAATGGGGATGTCCAGCAGTTGCTGGGCGAAGGCTTTGCCTTGCGGGTCGATGCGCAGGCTGGCGATGCCGCCACCGCCCAAGGCGTTTTCCAGCAGGAAATTGAGGCTGTGGCTGCCGGGTAAATACCAGCGCTCGACGCGGCCGTGCACGGGGTCCAGCACGTGGCCCATCCAATCGACGATGACTTCCGGGGTCAGCGCCTCGGCGATCCACGGCAGGTAGTCGGGATCGCGCGCGATCACGCCGATGTTGCTGTGGTTACCCTTGTCGCCTGAACGCGCCACGGCCAGTTTCACCAGCGGCACGCTGGCGTCGGCGCGCCCTTGGGGCTTGGGTGGGGCTATCGGCGCGTCGGGCAGGGTGGGCGCATCGGCCATCGGCAATGCGCAGGCGTGGCGTTCGCCCTGGAAGTCGATCAGCACGTCACAGGACGCCTTATCGATCAGGAACGAAAACAGCCTTATCAACGGGTACACCGTCGGTCGCCCGCCGACGATGCCGGTCAGGCCCGGGGCCATGCCGGTGGCGGCCTGGGCAATCTCGCGGGCGAACAGCACCAATGCCTGTTTGCTCGGGTGACGCACCGCCAGTTTCACCACCACTTCGCGGCAGTCCTGGCGCATTGCGTGGGCGCCGTAGGTGGCTTCGCTGCCGAGCAGTTCGATGTTCACTTCGGTGTAAGGCGCCCAGCCGCGTTGGCTGAACAGTTCCGAGGTCTTGTTGATGATCGCCTGGCTGACCCGTTCGGCCTTGGCCACCGCATCGATGCCGGCGATCAGGCAACTGGCGGTGCAACGGAAACCGTCCGGGTACGTGGCGCTGACTTTGTACTGCTCGGTCGGCGGCGAGCCCTTGGCGCCGTGCAGGCGTACGCAGTGTTTGCCTTGCTGCTGCAACTTGACCTGGCTGAAGTCGCAGATCACATCCGGCAGCAGGTACGCGCGGGGGTCGCCGATTTCATACAGCAACTGTTCGGCCGCGCTGAGTTCGCTGATCAACCCGCCGGTGCCGTCGACCTTGTTGACGGTGAACTGGCCGTCGGCGCTGACCTCGACGATGGGAAAACCGATGTGCTCGTAGTCCGGCACGTCGCGCCAATCGGTGAAGTTGCCACCGGTGCACTGCGCGCCACATTCGATGATATGCCCGGCCAATGCAGCCTGGGCGAGGCGGTCGTAGTCCTGCCATGACCAGTTGAATTCATGCACCAGCGCGGCGCTGACCACCGCGCTGTCCACCACCCGGCCGGTGATGACGATATCCGCCCCCAACTGCAGCGCCTGGGTAATGCCCGGTGCGCCCAGGTAGGCGTTGGCGGACACGCACATCGGCGGCAGCGGCGTGTCGTTGAACATGTCGGTGATGCCGTGCAATTGCTTGAGTTGGGGATGCAGGTCATCGCCCAGCAGCACGGCGATTTTCAGTGCAACGCCTGCCTTGTCGCAGGCTGCTTGCAAGGCCGCGGCGCAGGCTTGGGGGTGGATGCCGCCGGCGTTGCTGATCACGCGAATGCCTTGGCGCTGGATTTCCGCCAGCAAGGGCGTAAGCACGTCGACAAAATCCGTGGCATAACCGGCTTGGGGATCTTTCATGCGCGCGCCGGCGAGGATCGACATCGTGACTTCCGCCAGGTAGTCGAAGACCAGGTAATCCAGCGCGCCGCCCTGTACCAATTGGGCGGCGGCGGTGCAGGTGTCGCCCCAGAAGGCGCTGGCGCAGCCGATACGAACCGTCTTGCTCATGAGAAATCCTTCCTCGAATGGCTGGTAGCGAGACTACCAAGCAAGCGCTTGGTTTGTAAACTCCGCGCACAAGTTTTAGCCAAGCGCTTGCTTGGGTGGCTGCCACGGCCTAAATTGCCGCCCAAGACGTCCGTGGAAGTAGAGGAGAGAGGCATGGATGAGCAAAAAGCCCTGCGGGTGATGCGCACCATGGTCGATGGCGGCCAGTTGACCGACCCCGACAGTGCCCGTGGCAAGCTGCTGCAAACCGCGGCCCACCTGTTTCGCAACAAGGGCTTCGAGCGCACCACCGTGCGCGACCTGGCCAGTGCGGTGGGCATTCAGTCCGGGAGCATCTTTCATCACTTCAAGAGCAAGGACGAGATCCTGCGCGCGGTGATGGAAGAAACCATCCACTACAACACCGCGATGATGCGCGCTTCGCTGGAAGAGGCGACCACTGTGCGCGAACGGGTGCTGGCGCTGATCCGTTGCGAATTGCAGTCGATCATGGGCGGCAGCGGCGAGGCCATGGCGGTGCTGGTGTACGAGTGGCGCTCGCTGTCGGCTGAAGGCCAGGCCCAGGTGCTGGCCCTGCGCGATGTGTATGAGGCGCTCTGGCTGCAAGTATTGGGCGAGGCCAAGGACGCCGGCTATATCCGCGGCGATGTGTTTATCGCCCGGCGGTTCCTCACCGGCGCCTTGTCCTGGACCACCACCTGGTTTCGCGCCGAGGGCAGCCTGACGCTTGAGCAGCTGGCCGAAGAAGCCCTGTTGATGGTTCTGAAAGCCGATTGAGACGCAAGCTATTAATTTGCCGATGGAAAGTTGTCTCGCCAGACAAAAACGCCTAGCTTATCGGCATTAGCGTTTTTGAACGGTGTGTGCCTTGATGTTTTCGCCATGGCGGCTGGCTGCAGGACTTACCTTTTGGGCACTGGGCACCGCGTGGTGGATGCCGGCTTCGGCTGCGCAATTGGTGCGCATCGGCGCGGCACATTTCCCTCCCTACACCGTGCGCCCCGAGCAGGGCGCCGACACCGGTTTGCTGCCGCAACTGGTCGAGGCCCTGAACGCCTCGCAAACCGACTACCAATTTGTCTTGGTGCCCACCTCCATTCCGCGACGCTTTCGCGATTTCGAGCAGGGCCGGGTCGATATGGCTATCTTCGAAAACCCTGACTGGGGCTGGCAGAAGATTCCCCACACCACCGTCGACATGGGCCTGGAAGACGCGGAAATCTTTGTCGCCCAGCGTGAGTCCGGTCGCGACCAAGGCTATTTCGCTGACCTCAACGGCAAACGCCTGGCGGTGTTCAGCGGTTATCACTACGCCTTCGCCCACTTCAACCCCGACCCCAAGTACATGGCCGAGCACTTCAATGCCACGTTGACCTACTCCCATCACAGCAACCTGCTGATGGTCGCGCGCGGGCGTGCCGACATCGCCTTGGTGACCCGTTCGTACCTGAGTGACTTTATGGTGCGCAACGCGGAGATGGCCGGGCAGTTCCTGGTGTCGGAACGCATCGACCAGGTGTATCACCACTACGCGCTGCTGCGCCCGAAAGCGCCGATCACGGGGGAGGCGTTTGCCGCGTTGCTCAAGCGCTTGCGTGACGATGGCGAGATGTTGAAGATTTTCGAGCCGTATCGCATTGATGTGATGCCCACGCCCTGACAGGTACAACACCGATCAAAAGTGTGGCGCGAGCTTGTGTGGGAGCTGGCTTGCCTGCGATAGCATCAACTCGGTGCAACTGAAAAACCGAGGTGCCTGCATCGCAGGCAAGCCAGCTCCCACATAAGGCGCACATTTCATCTGCTGGGGATCAGACCCTGCGCGCAAACGTATCGCTATGGCTGCCCGACACCTTGCGGCAGTGCACCAGCGCATCACGGATCATGAAGTTCACCAGGGTCGGCGAGACGCCCAGCTCCTTGGCGATGTCCTTTTGCGGCACGCCGTGCAGGCGGTACATCTCGAACGCGTAGCGGGTGCGCTGGGGCAGTTCGGTCAGCGCGTCGGCGATGTTTTCCAGGGTATTGAAATTAATGTGCGAGGTTTCCGGTGAAGCGCCGTGAATAACCACATTCAAGCCTTCCTCTTCCGTTCCGGAGTATTTGAGCTCCAGGGCCTGCTTGCGGTAGTGATCGATCGCCAGGTTGCGCACGATCTGGAACAGATAGCTCAATTGAGCCTTGAACGATGACGTGATCGTCGGCGCCGATTGCAGCCGGAAGTAGGCATCCTGCACTACGTCTTCGGCCCGCGAGCGGCACCCGGTAATGCGTGCCGCGATCTTCACCAGAATCAGCCGATTATCGACGAATGCCTGGAGAAGCGGTGAGTCGCACCTGCCTGTGGATACTTGTTCCGTCATGGAAATCACCTTGTCGCAAAAGAGGTTAGGGGAGGGCGTCCTTGCTGAGGCCTCCTACACATCGGGCAACAAATTATGCTTAATGATAATGATTGTCAAATGAGAAGGCGAACTAATCTTATGCTTTCTTGTTCGGTGTGAACCACGTCTCGCGCGTACCCGGCGACTAATTATTTGCCGGTGCCGTCCGTTCTTCTGGGTGACAGGTCCGTTAGCAAACGGCCAAGGATCCGCACCCGCAGGAGGACGAAATGGGTTTTTATCGTGCATACAGCGTGTTTCAGTTTGGAGTCGTGACTCGATGAGTACGCCGACTCGACTGCGCCTGTTCTGCCTGCCCTATTCGGGCGCCAGCGCCATGGTCTATGCGCGTTGGCGCCGTGCCCTGCCTGAGTGGTTGCAGGTGTGTCCGCTGGAATTACCCGGCCGCGGCATGCGCATGGACGAGCCGCTGCAGCGCGATATCAAGGCCTTGGCCGCGCAGCTCGCCGACGAAATCAGCCGCGACTTGAACGGCCCCTACGCGTTGTTCGGCCACAGCCTCGGCGGCCTGCTCGCCTTTGAACTGGCGCACGCCTTGAGCGCTCGCGGTGTGCCCGCGCCGCTGGCGCTGTTTGCGTCCGGTACGGCCGGGCCGGCGCGTCGTGACGTCAGCGAATACGCCGTCGAAAAGACCGACGAACAACTCATCGCCCGTCTGCGCGAACTGCAGGGCACCGCCGAAGAAGCCCTGGCCAACCCCGAGTTGATGCAGTTGATGCTGCCGATCCTGCGCGCCGATTTCCTGCTGTGCGGCAGCTTCACCTACGGCGAGCGCGCACCGCTGGAGATGCCGATCCACGTGTTCGGCGGCAAACAGGACAGCGTGCGCGCCGACCAGTTGCTCGACTGGCAACTCGACGCCGCCAGTGGCTTTTCCCTGGACATGTTCGACGGTCACCACTTCTTCCTCATGCAGCACGAAAGTGCCGTGCTGCGCTGCCTGCGGCGCTACGCCGACGAACACCTGGCCCGCTGGCGCAATGGCGCGGCGCGGCAACTGGCCGCGGGCTAGACGCAACCTATTCCCCGAATTTCCCGTAAGCCGCTTTCAGGCAGGAACCCCATGATGGACGCCTTCGAACTTCCCCAAACGCTGGTCCACTCCCTTCAACGTCGCGCCGCGCAGACTCCGGACCAGGTCGCCCTGCGCTTCCTCGCCGAATCCGCCGAGCACAGCGTTGTACTCAGTTACCGCGACCTGGACCTGCGCGCCCGCACCATCGCCGCCGCCCTGCAATCCAATGTGGACCTGGGCGACCGTGCGGTGCTGTTGTTCCCCAGCGGCCCGGATTACGTCGCGGCGTTCTTTGGTTGCCTGTACGCCGGGGTCATTGCAGTGCCGGCCTATCCGCCGGAATCCACCCGTCGCCACCATCAGGAACGCTTGCTGTCGATCATCAGCGATGCCGAACCGCGCCTGTTGCTGACCATCGCCAGCCTCGCCGACGGCCTGGCGCAGATTGAAAACGCGCCGCCAGTATTGAGCGTCGATAGCCTTGAGAGTGCCGACAACTGGATCGCTCCCGACCTGCAGCCGGACGACATCGCCTTCCTGCAATACACCTCCGGTTCCACCGCGCTGCCCAAGGGCGTGCAAGTCAGCCATGGCAACCTGGTGGCCAACGAAGTGTTGATCCGTCGCGGTTTCGGCATCGACCTCAACCCGGATGACGTGATCGTCAGCTGGCTGCCGCTGTACCACGACATGGGCCTGATCGGCGGCCTGCTGCAACCGATCTTCAGTGGCGTGCCGTGCGTGCTGATGTCGCCGGCCTACTTCCTCGGCCGGCCGTTGCGCTGGCTCGAAGCGATCAGCGAATACGGTGGCACCATCAGCGGTGGCCCGGATTTCGCCTATCGCCTGTGCAGCGAGCGGGTCAGCGACTCGGCGCTGGAACGCCTGGACCTGAGCCAGTGGCGCGTGGCCTATTCCGGTTCCGAACCGATCCGCCTCGACACCCTGGAACGCTTCGCCGAGAAGTTCGCCACCTGCGGTTTTACCCCGAACAATTTCTTTGCCTCCTACGGCCTGGCCGAGGCGACCCTGTTTGTCGCCGGTGGCACGCGGGGCCATGGCATCCCCGCGCTGCGGGTCGACGAGCAGGCCCTGGCCGCCAATCGCGCCGAACCGGGGCAGGGCAGTGCAATCATGAGCTGTGGCACCCACCAGCCCGAGCATGCGGTCCTGATTGCCGACCCGCAGACCCTCACCGAACTGCCCGACAACCGCGTCGGCGAACTCTGGGCCAGCGGCCCAAGCATCGCCCACGGCTACTGGCGCAACCCCGAAGCCACCGCCAAGACCTTCGTGCAGCATGCCGGCCGTACCTGGCTGCGCACCGGCGACCTGGGTTTTATCCGTGACGGCGAGGTGTACATCACCGGTCGCCTCAAAGACCTGCTGATCGTGCGCGGCCACAACCTGTACCCGCAGGACATCGAGCAGACCATCGAGCGCGAAGTGGAAGTCGTGCGCAAAGGCCGGGTCGCGGCATTTGCAGTGAATGACCAAGGCCTGGAAGGTATTGGCATTGCCGCCGAAATCAGCCGCAGCGTGCAGAAAATCCTGCCGCCCGAAGCACTGATCAAGGCGATCCGCCAAACCGTTGCCGAGGCGTACCAGGAGGCGCCGAGCGTGGTGGTGCTGCTCAACCCTGGCGCCCTGCCGAAGACCTCCAGCGGCAAGGTGCAACGTGCGGCGTGCGCGCTGCGGCATGCCGATGGCAGCCTCGACAGCTATGCGCAGTTCCCTGATCTGCACGTGCAGGTCAGCGATGCAGCGTTGGGCTGCGAACTGCAAAACCAGATCGCCGCGATCTGGTGCGAGCAACTGCACGTCGCGACGGTCGCGGCCGATGACCATTTCTTCCTGCTCGGCGGCAACTCCATCACCGCCACCCAGGTGGTCGCGCGCCTGCGTGAAACACTCGGCCTGGAGCTGAACCTGCGCATGCTGTTCGAAGCGCCAACCCTGGAAGGCTTTGCCGCCAACGTTGCGCAGTTGCAACAGGATGGCGGTGTTGCCCAAGGCGCGATCCAACCCCTGTCACGCCAGGAAGACCTGCCCCAATCCCTTGCACAAAACCGCCTGTGGATCACTTGGCAACTGGACCCCCACAGCAGCGCCTACACCATCCCCGGCGCCCTGCGCCTGCGCGGCGAGCTGGATGAAGACGCCGTGCGCTTGAGCTTTCAACACCTGGTCCAGCGCCACGAAGCCCTGCGCACCCGCTTCTACGAAAGAGACGGCCAGGCCTTCCAGCGTGTCGAGGCCAAGGCGGATTTCGAGCTGCAAGTCATCGACCTCAGCGACCTGCCCACTGACGAACGCGAAGCCCGTGCACAGCAGATCCGCGAAGACGAAGCCCGTACCCAGTTCGACCTGGAAAAGGGCCCGCTGCTGTGGGTAACCCTGGTGCGCCTGGACGATGAGGATCACCAACTGTTGGTGACGCTGCACCACATCATCGCTGACGGCTGGTCGCTCAACATCCTCATCGACGAATTCTCGCGCCTCTACGCCGCCGCCGCCCAGGGCCAAACCCTGGAGCTGCCACCGCTGGCCCTGCAATACGCCGACTACGGCAGTTGGCAGCGCCAATGGCTGGCCGAAGGCGAAGGCCAGCGCCAACTGGCGTACTGGAAAGCGCAGTTGGGTGAAGAGCATCCCACCCTGAGCCTGGCCACCGACCACCCGCGCTCGGCACACCACCGTCACACAGCTTCACGCCACACGGTACGTCTTGGTGTGAGCCTCAGCGAAGCGATTCGCCAGACCGCCCAGGCCCACGAATCCACACCCTTCATGCTGTTGCTGGCAGCCTTCCAGAGCCTGCTCTACCGCTACAGTGGCCAGCGCAATATCCGCATCGGCGTGCCCAACGCCAACCGTCCGCGCCAGGAAACCCAAGGCCTGGTCGGCTTCTTCATCAACACGCAGGTCATGCGGGCCGAGCTGGACGGGCGCCTGCCGTTCAGCGAGCTGTTGGCCGCGACACGCCAGACGGCATTGGGCGCCCAGGCCCATCAGGACCTGCCCTTCGAACAGTTGCTGGAAGCTTTCCCGCAAGCTCGCGAACAGGGCCTGTTTCAGGTCATGTTCAACCACCAGCAACGCGACCTCAGCGCCTTGCGCCGTCTACCGGGCATGCTCGCCGACGAACTGCCATGGCACAGCCGTGACGCCAAGTTCGACCTGCAATTGCACAGCGAAGAAGACCGCAACGGGCGCCTGAGCCTGTCGTTCGACTACGCCGACGAGCTGTTCGACAGCGCGACCGTCCAGCGCTTGGCCGAGCACTTCATCAACCTGTTGCAAGCCGCGTGTGACCAGCCGCAGCAAGCCATCGGCGATCTAAAGCTGATGCAGGAAGACGAGCAGCAGCCGTGGAGCGAAGCACCTTGCACACCTGCCCAGCAATGGCTGCCGGAGCTGCTCAATAGGCACACCTCGGACAACATCGCGCTGGTCTGGCAGGGCGGCAGCCTGACCTTCGCCCAACTGCACACCCAGGCCAACCGCCTGGCCCACTACCTGCGCGACAAAGGTGTCGGCCCGGACGTGTGCGTGGCCATCGCCGCCGAGCGCTCGCCGCACCTCCTGATCGGCCTGCTGGCGATCATCAAGGCCGGTGGCGCCTACGTGCCGCTGGACCCGGATTACCCCGCCGAGCGCCTGGCCTACATGCTTAAAGACAGTGGCGTCCACCTGCTGCTGACCCAGACCGCATTGCTGGAACAGGTGCCGAGCGCCGACGGCGTGTGCGTGATTGCGATGGACAGCCTGCACCTCGACAGCTGGCCCACCCAGCCACCCGGCTTGCACCTGCACGGCGATAACCTCGCCTACGTGATCTACACCTCCGGCTCCACCGGCCAGCCCAAAGGCGTGGGCAACACGCATGCGGCATTGGCCGAGCGCTTGCAGTGGATGCAGGCCACCTATCAACTCAACGACACCGATGTGCTGCTGCAAAAGGCGCCGATCAGTTTCGACGTGTCGGTGTGGGAATGCTTCTGGCCGCTGATCACCGGCTGCCGACTGGTACTCGCCGGCCCTGGTGAACATCGCGACCCGCATCGCATTGCGCAGTTGGTGCAGGCACACGGCGTGACCACGCTGCACTTTGTGCCGCCGCTGTTGCAGTTGTTTATCGACGAACCGCGGGTGACTGAATGCACCAGCCTGCGCCGCCTGTTCTCCGGCGGCGAAGCCTTGCCCGCCGAACTGCGCAACCGCGTCCTGGCGCAGTTGCCGGCGGTGCAATTGCACAACCGTTATGGTCCGACCGAAACCGCGATCAACGTGACCCACTGGCACTGTCGCGCGGAAGACGGCGAGCGCTCGCCGATTGGGCGTCCGTTGGGCAATGTGATCTGCCGCGTGCTGGACGAGCAACTCAACCCCGTGCCACTGGGTGTGCCGGGTGAATTGTGCATCGGCGGCATTGGCCTGGCCCGGGGTTACCTCGGCCGCGCGGGGTTGACGGCTGAACGCTTCGTCGCCGACCCCT
Source organism: Pseudomonas fluorescens group sp. (assembly GCF_020093335.1). NCBI lineage: Bacteria > Pseudomonadati > Pseudomonadota > Gammaproteobacteria > Pseudomonadales > Pseudomonadaceae > Pseudomonas > Pseudomonas fluorescens group sp. Next base: position 101,902 of record NZ_JAIOKW010000015.1, read on the forward strand.
ATGGTGAGGCGGGCGCGCGCCTGTACCGCACCGGTGACCGCGCCCGTTTCAACGCCGAGGGTGTGATCGAGTACCTTGGGCGCCTCGACCAGCAGGTCAAGCTGCGTGGCTTCCGTGTGGAGCCGGAAGAAATCGAAGCGCGCATGCTTGCCCTGGAGGGCATCGCCCAAGCCGTGGTGCTGGTGCGTGATGCACAGCTGATCGGCTACTACACCGCCCTTGCCCAGCTGGACGAACACCACGTCAAGAGCGCCCTGGCCGCCGAGCTGCCGGAATACATGGTGCCCGCGCTATTGATGCGCCTGGACGCCATGCCCCTGAGCCCCAGCGGCAAGCTGGACCGTCGCGCGCTGCCGGAGCCGGTGTGGCACGTGCGTGAACATGTCGAGCCCGAGACCCCGCTGCAACAGCAGATCGCCGCCATCTGGCGCGAAGTCCTCGGCTTGCCCAGCATCGGCCTGCGCGATGACTTCTTCGCCCTTGGCGGCCACTCGTTGCTGGCCACGCAAATCATCTCCCGCACCCGCCAGGCGTGTGACGTCGAACTGCCGTTACGGACCTTGTTTGAAGCCAGCGAGTTGGGCGCTTTTGCCGAGCAGGTCGGCCTGATCCAGGCGTCGGGCCAACGCAACCAACAGACCGCCATCGCCAAGGTCGACCGCAGCCAACCGGTGCCGCTGTCCTATTCCCAGCAGCGCATGTGGTTCCTGTGGCAGATGGAACCGGACAGTCCGGCCTACAACGTCGGCGGTATGGCGCGCCTGCGTGGCGTGCTGGATGTGGGGCGTTTCGAGGCGGCGCTGCAGGCCTTGATCATGCGTCACGAAACCCTGCGCACCACGTTCCCGAGTGTCGACGGCGTGGCCTGTCAGAAGGTCTCGGCCCAGACCGGCCTGCGCATGGACTGGCAGGACTTCTCCGCGCTGGACGAAGCCGAGCGCCAGTCACGGTTGCAGCAATTGGCGGATCACGAGGCGCATACGCCGTTCAACCTGGAAACCGGGCCGTTACTGCGAGCCTGTCTGGTCAAGGCCGCCGAGCGCGAGCACTACCTGGTGCTGACCCTGCACCACATCGTCACCGAAGGCTGGGCCATGGACATCTTTGCCCGTGAACTCAGCGCGTTGTATGAAGCCTTTATCGACGAGCGCCTGTCACCGCTGGCGCCGCTGCCGGTGCAGTACCTCGATTACAGCGTGTGGCAACGCCAGTGGATGGAAGCGGGTGAGCGTCAGCGTCAGTTGGACTATTGGACCCAGCAGCTGGGTACGGAACATCCGTTGCTGGAACTGCCCGGCGACCGCCCACGTCCGCCGGTACAAAGCCATCGGGGCGAGCTGTACCGCTTCGACTTGAGCGATGACCTGGCGGCCCGCGTGCGGGCCTTCAACGCCGAACGTGGCCTGACCCTGTTCATGACCATGACCGCCACCCTGGCCGTGTTGCTCTACCGCTACAGCGGCCAGACCGACCTGCGCATCGGTGCCCCTGTGGCCAACCGCATTCGCCCGGAAAGCGAAGGGCTGATCGGCGCTTTCCTCAATACCCAGGTGCTGCGTTGCCAGCTCAGTGGGCAGATGAATGTCGCTGAGTTGTTCGAACAGGTGCGCCACACCGTCATCGAAGGCCAGTCCCACCAGGACCTGCCGTTCGATCACCTGGTGGAAGCCCTGCAGCCGCCGCGCAGTGCGGCGTACAACCCGCTGTTCCAAGTGATGTGCAATGTGCAGCGCTGGGAGTTCCAGCAGAGCCGCCAACTGGCCGGCATGACCGTCGAGTACCTGGCCAACGATGCGCGCGCGACCAAGTTCGACCTCAACCTGGAGGTCACCGACCTCGATCATCGCCTGGGCTGCTGCCTGACCTACAGCACCGATCTGTTCGACGAGCCGCGCATTGCGCGCATGGCCGAACATTGGCGCAACCTGTTGGAAGCCTTGATCGCCAACCCGCAACAACGCCTCAGCGAACTGCCGTTGCTGACCGCCGCCGAGCAACGCGCCTTGCAGGACAGCCTGGGCATCGAGGCGGGCGAGCACCGTCTCGACCAGTGCATTCATCAACTGTTCAGCCAGCAAGCGGCAGCCCGTGGCGATGCGCCGGCGCTGACCTTTGCCGGTGAAACCCTGAGCTACCGCGAACTCGACGCCCGCGCCAACCGCCTGGCCTGGATGCTGCGCGAGCGTGGCGTCGGACCGCAGGTGCGCGTGGGCCTGGCGCTGCCGCGCTCGCTGGAAATGGTGATCGGCCTGCTGGCGATCCTCAAGGCCGGCGGCGCCTATGTGCCGCTGGACCCGGAATACCCGCTGGACCGTCTGCACTACATGATCGAAGACGGTGGCGTCGGCCTGCTGCTCAGCGATGCGGCGATGTTCGAAGCCCTCGGCGAATTGCCCGCGAGCGTGGCGTGCTGGTGCCTGGAAGATGACCTGCCGGTGCTCGCCAACTACCCGGCCGATGAGCCGCCCTTTATCAGCCTGCCGCAGCACCAGGCGTACTTGATCTACACCTCCGGCTCCACCGGCAAGCCGAAAGGCGTGGTGGTGTCCCACGGTGAAATCGCCATGCATTGCGCGGCGGTGATCGAGCGCTTTGGCATGCGCCCTGATGACTGCGAGTTGCACTTCTATTCGATCAACTTCGACGCTGCCACCGAACGCTTGCTGGTGCCGCTGCTCAGCGGCGCCCAGGTGGTGTTGCGGGCTCAGGGCCAGTGGGATGCAGAAGAAATCTGCGCGCTGATCCGCACCCATCGCATCAACATCCTAGGCTTCACGCCCAGCTATGGCAGCCAGTTGGCGCAATGGTTGGCGACCCAGCAGCAGACCTTGCCGGTGCGCATGTGCATCACCGGTGGCGAAGCGCTCACTGGCGAACACCTTCAGCGCATCCGCGCCGCGTTCCAGCCGCAGGTGTTTTTCAACGCCTACGGCCCGACGGAAACGGTGGTGATGCCGCTGGCCAGCCTCGCGCCCGAGCAGTTGGAGGAGGGCGCTGCGAGCGTGCCGATCGGCAGCATTATCGGTGACCGCGTGGCCTATATTCTCGATGCCGACCTGGCGTTGGTGCCGCAAGGCGCGACCGGCGAGTTGTACGTCGGTGGGGCGGGTCTCGCCCAGGGTTATCACCAGCGTCCGGGCATGACCGCCGAGCGGTTTGTCGCCGACCCGTTTGCCCACAATGGCGGGCGCCTGTACCGCACCGGCGACCTGGTGCGCCAACGCGCCGATGGCCTGGTGGAGTACCTGGGGCGTATCGACCACCAGGTGAAGATTCGCGGTTTCCGTATTGAACTGGGCGAGATCGAAACCCGCCTGTTGGAACACGCGGCCGTGCGCGAAGCCGTGGTGCTGGCGCTGGATGCGCCGAGTGGCAAACAGTTGGTGGCGTACCTGGTCAGCGATGCCGAGCACGGCGCATTACGCGATGCGCTCAAGGCTCACCTCAAGGCGCAACTGCCGGACTACATGGTGCCCGCGCACCTGATTGTGCTCGACAGCATGCCGCTGACCGCCAACGGCAAACTCGACCGTCGCGCCTTGCCGCAGCCGGACCCGGAAGCCAACCGCCAACAATACGTGGCCCCGCGCAACGAACTTGAAAGCACGTTGGCCGCCATCTGGTGCGCTGTGTTGAATGTGCAGCAAGTCGGTCTCGACGATAACTTCTTTGAGCTGGGCGGCGACTCGATCCTGTCGATCCAGGTGGTCAGCCGTGCGCGGCAGGCCGGGATTCACTTCAGCCCCCGCGACCTGTTCCAGCACCAGACCGTGCAAACCCTGGCGGCGGTCGCCACGCGCTCCGAGCAGGTCACGGCCGAGCAGGGTGTGTTGACCGGCACCTCCGGGCTGACGCCGATCCAGCACTGGTTCTTCGACACTGATATCCCACAGCGCCAACACTGGAACCAGGCACTGGTCCTCAAGCCGTTGCAACTGCTGGTGCCGCATCGCCTGGAGCAAGCCTTGCTGGCGGTGCTGGAACACCACGACGCCCTGCGCCTGAGCTTCTCCCAGCGTGACGCGCACTGGCATGCCGAGCACCTGGCCGTGCCGCAAGGCGGCGTACTGATGCAGGCGCAAGTGCGCGATATGGCGCAATGCACCGCGCTGTTCACCGACACCCAACGCAGCCTCGACCTGCAACACGGCCCGCTGCTGCGCGCCTTGCTGGTGGACGGGCCCGAGGGGCAGCAACGCCTGCTGGTCGCGATCCATCACCTGGTGGTGGACGGCGTGTCGTGGCGGGTCTTGCTGGAAGATTTGCAAACGGTTTACCGCCAGTTGAGCGACGGCCAGTCCGTCAGCCTGCCGGCCAAGACCAGTGCCCTGCGTGAGTGGGCCGCGCGTTTGCAGGCCTACGCCGGCAGTGAATCCCTGCGTGAAGAATTGAGCGTCTGGCAAGCGCAGTTGGCGGGCCCTGATGTGGCGTTGCCGGTGGCCCGCCCGCAAGGTTCGCTGCGCAACCGCGATGCCGACACCGTCAGCGTGCGCCTGGATGCCGAGCATACGCGTCAGCTATTGCAACAGGCTCCGAGCGCCTACCGCACCCAGGTCAACGATCTGCTGCTGACGGCCTTGGCCCGTGTGCTGTGCCGCTGGAGCGGCCACGCGTCGGCGCTGATCCAGTTGGAAGGCCACGGCCGCGAAAGCCTGTTCGATGACATCGACCTGACCCGCAGCGTCGGCTGGTTCACCAGCGCCTACCCGCTGCGCCTCACTCCGCACGCTGCTCAGGGCGACTCGATCAAGGCGATCAAGGAACAACTGCGCTCCGTACCGCATAAAGGCTTGGGCTACGGCGTGCTGCGCTACTTGGCCGATGATCTGTGCCAACAGAGCATGGCCGTCTTGCCGAGCGCGCAGATCACCTTCAACTACCTCGGCCAGTTCGACCAGAGCTTCGGCGCCGATGCGCTGTTCCACCCATTGGATGAATCCGCAGGCCTGGCCCATGACCCGGACGCGCCGCTGCCTAACGAGTTGAGCGTCGACAGCCAGGTCTACGGCGGCGAGTTGGTGCTGCGCTGGACCTTAAGCCGTGAACGCTTCGATCACGCTACCGTGCGCGAATTGGCCGAGGCGTATCTGGCCGAACTGCACAGCCTGACCCAGCACTGCCTGCAGGACGATGCCGGTGGCCTTACGCCGTCCGACTTCCCGCTGGCCCACCTGAGCCAGGTGCAACTCGACAGCTTGCCGGTACCGGCCACCGTTATCGAAGACGTCTACCCGCTGACCCCGATGCAGGAAGGCCTGTTGCTGCATACCCTGCTGGAGCCGGGCACCGGCCTCTACTACATGCAGGACCGCTACCGCATCAACAGCGCCCTGGACCCCGAGCGTTTCGCCCAGGCCTGGCAGGCGGTGATCGCTCGTCACGAAGCCCTGCGTGCCTCGTTCTGCTGGAACGTCGGCGAAGACATGCTGCAAGTGATCCACAAACCGGGCAGCACGCCGATCGAGTATCTGGACTGGAGTGCTGACCCGGAAAGCGAACAGGAACCGCGCCTGCAAGCGCTGCTCAAGCAAGAGCGCGAAGTCGGTTTTGATCTGCTCAACCAGGCACCGTTCCACCTGCGCCTGATCCGTGTTGGCGCCGAACGCTACTGGTTCATGATGAGCAACCACCACATCCTCATCGATGCTTGGTGCCGTTCGTTGTTGATGAATGACTTCTTCGAGATCTACATGGCCCTCGGTGAAGGCCGCGAAGCGCAACTGGCCACACCGCCGCGTTATCGCGACTACATCGCCTGGCTGCAACGCCAGAACCTCAACGAGGCTCGCCAGTGGTGGCAGCAGAACCTGCAAGGGTTCGAGCGCACCACGCCGATCCCGAGCGACCGGCCGTTCCTGCGTGAGCACGCGGGTCACAGCGGCGGCATGGTGGTGGGCGATTGCTACACCCGTCTCGACGCCTGCGATGGAGCACAACTGCGCGAACTGGCCCAGGCCCATCAGCTGACCGTCAACACTTTCGCCCAGGCGGCGTGGGCGCTGGTGCTGCGGCGCCTGAGCGGTGATCGCGACGTGCTGTTCGGCGTCACCGTGGCCGGGCGCCCGGTGGAGATGCCCGAAATGCAACGCACCGTCGGCCTGTTCATCAACAGCATCGCGCTGCGGGTAAAACTGCCCGAGGACGACCAGCCTTGCAGCGTGCGCCAGTGGTTGAGCGGCCTGCTCGACAGCAATATGCAACTGCGCGAGTACGAATACCTGCCGCTGGTGACGATCCAGGAACACAGCGAACTGCCCAAGGGCCAGCCGCTGTTCGACAGCCTGTTCGTGTTCGAAAATGCCCCGGTGGAAGTCTCGGTGCTGGACCGCGCGCACAGCCTGAATGCCACCTCGGACTCCGGCCGCACCCACACCAACTTCCCGCTGACCGCCGTGTGTTATCCGGGCGATGACCTCGGTTTGCACCTGTCCTACGACCAACGCTACTTCGACGAAACCACCGTGCAAGGCATGCTTGGCGAGTTCAAGCGCCTGCTGCTGGCGCTGGTGCAGGGCTTCCACGGCGACATGGCCGACCTGCCGCTGATTGGCGAGCAGGAGCGCGAGTTCCTGGTGGATGGTTGTAACCAGAGCGAACACGACTACCCGCTGGAGCGCAGCTACATCGAGCTGTTCGAAGAGCAGGTGGCCGCGCATCCGCAGCGCATCGCCGCCAGTTGCCTCGACCAGCAATGGACCTATGACGAACTGAACCGTCGCAGCAACGGCCTCGGCCACGCGCTCATCGCAGCGGGTGTCGGCCTCGATCAACCGGTGGCGCTACTCGCCGAACGCAACCTCGACCTGCTGGGCATGATCATCGGCAGCTTCAAGGCCGGTGCCGGCTACCTGCCGCTCGACCCGGGCCTGCCGAGCCGCCGTTTGCGCAGCATCATCGACTTGAGCCGCACGCCGTTGCTGGTGTGCACCGAGGCGTGCCGCGAGCAGGCCATCGAGTTGCTGGACGGTTTCGACTGCCAGCTGCTGGTGTGGGAAGAAATACCGGCGCGTGGCGAAAACCCTGGGATCTACAGCGGCCCGGACAACCTCGCCTATGTGATCTATACCTCGGGCTCCACCGGCCTGCCCAAGGGTGTGATGGTGGAACAGCGCGGCATGCTCAATAACCAGTTGAGCAAGGTGCCATACCTGGCCTTGAGCGACGCGGATGTGATTGCGCAAACCGCTTCGCAGAGCTTCGACATTTCCGTGTGGCAATTCCTCGCCGCGCCGCTGTTCGGCGCACGGGTGGATGTCGTGCCGAACACCCTCGCCCACGATCCACAGGGCCTGCTGGAACATGTGCAGGCCCAGGGCATCACCGTGCTGGAAAGCGTACCGTCGCTGATCCAGGGTATGTTGGCCCAGGACCGTATCAGCCTGGACGGCCTGCGTTGGATGCTGCCGACCGGTGAAGCCATGCCGCCGGAACTGGCGCACCAATGGCTGCTGCGCTACCCGCAGATAGGTTTGGTGAACGCGTATGGCCCGGCGGAATGCTCGGACGATGTGGCGTTTTACCGCGTCGACCTGGCCTCGACCCGTGGCACTTACCTGCCGATTGGCACGCCGACCGACAACAATCGTTTGTACCTGCTCGATGGTGCGTTGGAGCTGGTGCCGCAAGGTGCTGTCGGCGAGTTGTGTGTCGCCGGGACCGGCGTCGGTCGCGGTTACGTCAGCGACCCGCTGCGCACCGCGCCGGTGTTTGTGCCCAACCCGTTCGGTGCCCCCGGCGAACGCCTCTACCGCACCGGTGACCTGGCGCGCCGCCGCAGTGACGGTGTGCTGGAGTATGTTGGTCGCGTCGACCACCAGGTGAAGATTCGCGGCTACCGCATCGAACTGGGTGAAATCGAAGCGCGCCTGCACGAACAACCGGAAGTGCGCGATGCGGCGGTGGGCGTGCAGGAAGGCGTCAACGGCAAGCATCTGGTCGGCTATCTGGTGGCCGCGGATGCAGCACTGAACCCAGGCGAGCGCCTGGACCGCATCAAGCAACGCCTGCGGGCCGAACTGCCGGAATACATGGTGCCGCTGCACTGGCTATGGCTCGACCGCCTGCCGCTCAACGCCAACGGCAAACTCGACCGCAAGGCCCTGCCGGCGCTGGAGATCGGCCAGTTGCACAGCCAGGACTACCTGGCGCCGCGCAACGAACTGGAAACCACCCTGGCCGCTATCTGGGCCGAGGTGCTGAAAGTCGATAGGGTAGGGGTGCAGGACAACTTCTTTGAACTGGGCGGGCATTCGTTGCTGGCCACGCAGATTGCCTCGCGGGTGCAGAAAACCCTGCAACGGGATGTGCCGCTGCGGGCGATGTTCGAGTGCAGCACGGTGGCGGAGTTGGCTGAGTATATCGAGGGGTTGGCGGCGAATGAGATCAGTGCCGAGAAGGTGGATCGGTTGAGTGATTTGATGGCGGAGTTGGAGGGGTTTTGAGGCGGCCGTTGGTCGGGTAAAGCCTGGCGTTGCGTCCCTACTGTCAATTCTGACAGTAGGCAGTCACGTCTCATAAGGATTAGATAACCGTTATTACCTTGTCCAGAGGCGGACTGGGGGGATCTATCCTTGGATGGGAGTGTCGGCAATGGCTAAACCCAAAGCACCTGAAAAAAACGCAGACCCAGTTGTAGCAGCTTCTTCGCGCGCGCCTGAACCTAAGGGCGCCGCTCCGATGCGCCTGCCCGCGACAGCCAATCAACTGCTGCAGCCTAAGGTAAGCGAGGCCACGGCCAACAACACGTTGCCGCCCATGAAGGTGACGGCAGGCACGGATCTCACGATCACTGCTGCCATTGCGTCCGGTGTTGAAATCAAGGTGTATTGGGCAATCCGAGGCAGGGAGGCCAAACCGGTATTTACCGCACTTGCTCAAGGAACCGGTAGCGCCGGCGTTCAGGTGCCGATCCCGGCTTGGGTGATCGGCTTCTGCATCGGCCACACGTTGACTATCTGGTATGAAACAGCGGATGACAGTTCCGTGCGGTTGGACCTGTTCGTTGAGGTGATCGACCCCAGTGAGATGCCCGCTCCCACCTTTCTGGACCTGACGTTCGCTGACGGCTCCCGGTGGCTGGACATGAAAACATTCCCAGGCAATGCCCGTGTCGAACTGTGTGCATGGCCCTTTGTTGCCGCCGGACAGCGACTGTGGGTCGAGGCTGTCGGCAATGAACATCTGTCGCCGTACCGCTTTAACTGGATTCTCGAAGATCATGTGGTCACTGCACAGCAAGCCCATAGCGGCTTTTGTTTCCTGTTGGATATCGTGCGTGCGTGGCTGGCGGCAAACGAAGACTGGTCGTCTGTGACAATACACAGCGCCGTCACCTACGACGGTGTGCCGGGAACTGCACCTGAAGACCCGAGCATTTCCCATATACCCGCGAACGCCCATCCGCTTCGGCGTGCTACGGCCAACCTGCGGCTGGGTGAGCCTGAGCTCATTTTACGCGCGCCTACTGTCCGAGAAGCGACCTACGTGGACGGACAGGGTTATTTGATCAACCCGGCCAATGCGGTTGATGGGCTGCACGTGGTCGTAGAGTACGACGGCATGCGACCTGGCGATGTGGTCTGCCTGACGTTTGAAGGTACACCAGGTGCGGGTTCACCCACGGTACCGTGTGTTGAGGTACAGCAGGGGCAGACCAGCCTCGAGTTTCACCTGCCGCCCTCGGCGGCCAGCCACAATTTTGGCGAACGGGTGACGGCGTCTTACACGGTCCAGCGCGGAAAAACGTGGCCTTCACCACCGTTCCAGGCACAGGTGCTGAACCCCGTGGACTTGACGGACGTCACTGTCGAGGAAGCCACCGATGGCAAGTTATGCCTGAACAATTTCCTCGATAACGCCACTGCCATAGTGCCTAAGTGGGACTATATCGCGCTGGGACAACTGTGCTGGATGTGGATAGTCGGAAAGCTTGAGGACGGTAGCCCGTTCCTCTGGAGCGTATTGGACGCAGAACCGGTTTGCCCCGAGTGGTTGGCGGGCGGAGTCAGTACTGCGCTGGACCGGCAGTCGCTGGAAAAACTCGCAGACTGCCTGGTGTTCGATATTCATTTCGCGGTGAACTTTCGTGGCAAGCCGAACCAGGCAGATGCCATAGCGTTTCGCTCATCGTCATTGCAGCTGGTCCAGGCAGACCTGCAGCTTGAAGCGCCTTCGGTGCGCGAGGCCGTGGGCAGGGAATTGACCGTATGGAACGGCCGAGATGGTGTGACGGTGCGCGTGCAGTACCCACGGATGAGTCCTCATCACACGCTCACGGTTTGCTGGAAACAGGCAGGTGTTTGTCTGCCATTGCCTTCCCAGCCTGGCAACCTCGAACCGGGCTATGTTGACTTTCCGATTCCTCGTGAGGCGGTCATTCATGGCATCGGCAAGACGGTGTCGATCAGCTTCAGTGTTGTCAGTCGGTGTAAACAGCAGACATCGCCAGCGCTTGAGTTGGACATCAGTGTGCCGGTACCGATGCGGCTGCCCACACCGGTAGTTCCGCAAGCCACGCCACCTGCGGTCCAAGACGGCATTCTAGACATGGCGGCCTTCTCTGGCGATGCCGATATCATCGTGTACAGCCAAGAGCATGAGAGAGCCTGGTGGTTTGCCCTGGCAGGGCAGTCCGTATGGCTTAAATGTACCGGCACTAAAAAGGATGGCACCCCCCACACGTTCTACGCGGTGCAAGGCCGGCTCCTCACTGCACAGGAGGCCAGTAATGGGCTTAAGGCGCTGATGAGCCGAGCCGAGCTGGATTTGTTAAAACATGACACGGGTATCAGCTTTACGTGTTTGGTGGCACCCGATGGTAATGAACTAGAGAGCAACGCGATTGTTTTCCCGACGCTGCGCGTGATTATCAGAAAACCACTTGAATGTAAGACAGAAGATTTCGAATCACTGCCATTGGGGCGTTTTGGCGAGGGCAACAGTGTGCAGACACCGTTGATGAAAATAACCTTTGAGGCCGGATCGGGTGTGGCAGGCATTGTCACGTATGGCAATGACCAGTTCTATTCGGGCAAACACTTTGTCATGTGTGAAAACGAGGGCGAACAAAACCCGCCACAATTACATCGTATTGATTTCCCTCACGCCCTGGAGTCCATCAGATTCGCGTGGTCGTGGAAACAGGCTCCCGCGACGGTCACTTTTTATAATCAGGCAGGCGGTGTGATTACCAAGCTTGATTACGATGACGATTGGCGAGGGGGGTTCTGGGTTAAGCATGTAACGGAACCGGGGACGGCTATTGCATGGATGACGATTCTGGTGAGGGACTACTCGTTTATTGACAACTTCGAAATGTGTTATCGAGTTTGAACCGGGGGCGCAGTGCGATGTTCGTCACGGGCGCTGGTGAGTAAAAGACTGGCGTTCCGTCAGAACTGTCAATTCTGACAGTAGGCAAAGTTCCTGTTTCAGCCGTTAGATAACCGGAGTTTCTGGTCGACCGGGCCAAGCCCGATCGATGGTTATCTACTGCTGAACAGGAGTCTTACCGTGGCTAAAAAACCGATCCCTACAACGCCGCCCTCCGCGCAATCGAAGCACATTGCATCCTCCCCTTCGAGTAAAACACTGCTTAAACCCGTAATAATTAAGCATGCTCCTGACAACAGCAGTGTGCTTTACCCCATTGATGCCATCGCCGGTACCACAGCAACGCTCACGTTGAATGCGGGCAGTACCGAGGTGCAGCTTTATTGGGAAATAAAGCCTCATCCGAATTTCCCGACACCCCCGACGTTTCTGCCGCTCACGGTGGAAAGCGGCAATACTGTCGATATTCCCTGGGAATGGGTGAGTACCAGTATCGGCCATACCGTGCTGATCAGGTATACGGCTGTGGTGGATGGCGAACTTCAGTCTTCACAGGTACGGGACTTGGAAATCCAGCAGGTTCGCGAAGCAGACCTGATTGTCTCCCGGCCGGAGTTTGTACACGCTGAGTATGAGTGGAGCACGTGGTGGCTGTGGATGAGTGATTTCGAGGGCGATGAGACGATCACGATCGACGCCTGGCCGATGATCCAGCCTGGGCAGCGCTTGTTTGTTACCGTGGCCGGCGATCAGCATCAGGCGCCTTACCCCTTTATCTGGGTAGTCTATGACCATGTGGTGACGGAGGCCGAAGCGCATGCCGAGCATGTGTTTGAACTCGAACTGTCGCGCCGCTGGATGTCACAGCGCCAGGACTACTCGGCCCTGACGATCCACTTTGGGGTGATCTGGGACGGCACGGAGCCCGTGCCGCCGGATCCGGGAGATCCGCATCTGGAAAACCCATTGCCCACCAACGCCCAGGATTTCCACCTGCGCACTACCACGTTGTTGCGCGTTGACCCTGGGTTGGATTTACCGCCGCCGCATTTGCGTGAATCAACGGAGTGCACGCCAGGTCACTGGGTGCTCAACCCGGTCAACAGTGCTTCCGGTGGGCATGCGGACGTTACCTACGACTGGATAGCACCGGGAGACCACGTTTGCGCCTACGCATCCGGCCCGGGGCTGGAGACACAGCCGCTCGGCTGCAAGGACGTGAAAAAGGGCGAAACCTCACTGGCATTTGAGGTCGTGCCGTGGATTATCGCTGCGCTGTTCAACCAGACGTTAACGTTGACCTATACCGTGAGTTCCAACGGGAGCGATCCGCAGCATTCCCCCGAACGTGTCATCAAGGTCCTTGAGCCTTTGCTGACCGTGCCGGATATCGCAGAGGCAACGGGCGATACCTTGGACCTCAATAACTTCCGCGGTAACGCCACTGGCGTGGTGCCTTACTGTGACTACTTGGAGGCGGCAGAGTGCTGCTGGATGTGGGTCAGCGGCACGCTTGAGGGCGGCGCTGCTTATCGGTTTGATGTGCTGGAGGATGAGCCACTTAAGCCCGAGTGGTTCCCGGATGGCGTTGAGACACCCATCTCCAGAGCGCAACTGCAGAAGCTGGCGGACTGCCGTGAGTTTACCCTGCATTTCGCGGCGAGCTTTAACAGGCGGTGCGAGCGTGCGACGGCCATCGAATTCCCGTCGAGGACCTTCACGATCGTGCAGGAAGACCTGGTCCTGGTCGCACCGACCGTACGCGAAGCCGTGGGTAACCAACTGACGATTTACAACGGCAGAGAGGGCGTGACGGTGCGCGTGAAATATCCGAGCATCAGTGATCACCAGCAAATCAGCGTGTGCTGGAAACGGACAGACGGGACCTGCCTGCCCCTGGCCTCCCAGCCAGGTAATCATGCGCTGGGCCATGTGGACTTCAGCATCCCGCGTGAGGCGGTGATTGAGGCTGCCGGTGAAACGGTCACGATCAACTACACGGTAACGAGTGCGTGCAAACTTGCGACCTCCGAGGGTCTGGCGTTGCACATCAGCCTGCCGGTGCGTTTGCCCACGCCTGGGGTGCCACAGGCAACGCCGCCAGCGACCCAGGGCGGTATTTTGGACCTGCGTACCTTTGCAGGCGATGCCAGCATCACCGTGCAAAAATGGTGGTTCATCCTGTTAGGGCAGGTGGGTTGGCTTGAGTGCCGGGGCACCCAGGAAGATGGCTCTTCCTACACCATTCATGTGATGGTCAACCAGCCGATCAACGCGAATGATCTGGCCAATGGGTTATCACGCGTGCTCAAACGCGATGAGTTGAACAAACTGCGCAACAGGACGCCGTTGGACGTCGTATTCAAGTGCACCACAAAGGTCGGCGGCCATGCCGGGAACGCGGTCGAGTTTCCACTCTTGCACTTGGCGTTTCGTAAGGCGTTCAGGGATGTGACGGACTTCAATCCCCAAGGTCCTGAGGGTGGTTTGAATGGCTGGAAGAGAGGAGCGGGCGCCACAGACGAAAGAGACATGCAGGTTAGGTCAGGTACGATGCCAGACGGTCAGCCCGGCTATCACATGTTTGACTGGGGATACACCAACACGTCAAATCCCGTCACCCAGAGGGAGAAGCTGTACAAGGTATACACCGAGCTGGAGTCGGGACGTACCTACAGGTTCAGCGCCTGGGTCCGTGACAATAGCAACGTCGGTTTGAAACCGCGTCTGGTGCTGGTTGCAGCAGGACGTGAAGTCGTCCCGGTCACAGAGCCCGGCGTGGCCTGGCAGTTGCTCCAGGGCGTCTTCACGGCCACATCGACGCCGATGCGGCTCAGTGTTGATAACCTTCGGATGGGCATCGCGCCGGGTAACGACTTTGACGTGACGTGGATTGTCGTAGAAGAGATCGTTTAGGCCTGGCTGAAGGGGTCAAGGATAGGCCTCCAGTGGTTGGAGGCCTTTTTCTTGATGATCTATTTGGCGCCCAGGATCTTCACCAACTTATCCGGCGAAGGCGCCCCCTGCTGTTGCTGCAAGCCACCCTTGTCATCCAGATAGAAAATCGCCGGCGTCGCCGACAATTCCAGTTCATCCATCAACTTCATATTGGCATCGAGCTTGGCCTCGATATCCGCCGGGATCTTGGCCAACGCCTGCAACTTGCTGCCCTTGCCGGCGGCTTCGTGTTCTTCCAAGGCTTTCTGCGGGTCTTTGGCCGCGAACAGCGCGGCGGATTTGCCTGGGCTGTCTTCGCGGATGATGCCGACCATGATGTGGCGCAATTGCACCTTGCCGGCTTTCACCCAAGGACGGGCTTGTTCCCAGAACATATTGCAGTAAGGGCAGTTGGGGTCGCTGAACAAGTAGACGATGCGTGGGGCTTTAACGTCGCCGTCCTGGATCCAGCTGCTTTTTTCCATCTTGGCCCAGACTTCCTTGGCCATCGGTGCGTACACCAGTTTTTCCAGCGGTGCGCTGCTGAGGTCATTGCCCTGGGCGTCGTACAGGTTGCCGGCGATCACGCTTTTGCCGTCGGCGGTCAGGTACAGGGCCATGCCCCGGTTCTGGTATTGGGCGGCGTAGCCGGTGAGGCCGCTGGGGGCGTCGAATGTGCCGAGGATCCTGGCGCCTTTGGCCTCGATCTGTTTGATCGGTGCCGGCCAGTCGTCGGCCTGGGCCAGGGTGGCGGCAAGCGTCAGCGGCAGCAGGGTCAGCAGGTGGCGGAGGCGGGGCATGTCGGTTTCCTTGTGGCGGCAGGAGCGGTGTCGAAGGGTTCCATGGCACGGGCCAGGCTGGCCTGGGACAGTTCGCCCAGGTGGCTGTTGATCAGGCGTCCGTCGGCGCGGTAGAACAAGGTGGTGGGCAGGGCCATTGAGCCCACGGCCTGGCCGAGGCGGCCGCTGGCGTCGAACAGCACGTTGTCGAGGGTCAGGCCTTGGGTGGCGAGGAAGGTGCTGACGCTTTGCATGCTTTCGGCCTGGTTGACGAACAGGAAGGTCACGTCGGGTCGTTGATGCTGGGCGCGTTCGAGTACCGGCATTTCGCGGCGGCACGGCGGGCACCAGGTGGCCCACAGGTTGATCACCAGCGGGCCACCCTTGTAGTCGGCCAGTTGCACCACGTCGCCATTGGCATTGCGCAAGGTGATGTCCGGCAGTTGCGAGCCTTTGTCATACAGGTTCAGGGACACACTGGTCATGCCCCAGAACACCAGGCCGGTGATTACGCCGGCACTCAGCGGTTTGCGCAGCGCCGGGCGCCGCCAACCGTAGGCCAGTGCGCCCAGGACCAGCGCGATCACGCCGGGCCAGGCGAGAAAACCGCCGTCGCGCAGGTCGACCATCTGCAGCCAGTCGTAGCTGTAGTCGCTCCAGTACATCAGCACAAAACTGACGCGGGCGACCAGCATGCCCAGCAGGAACAGGCTGAACAGCACCGATTCCGGGTTTTCACCGCCACGCTTGGCCACGCGCCAGCCCACCAGGGTGGCGATAATCAGCGCACTGATCAGCAGGATGTGATTCAGGGCGATGGCGAAGGTGCCGATGGTCAGGGTCAGCATCAGAGGGCGTCCCGGGTTTGCGTCCAACGTTGCAGGAAAGTGGCGGCATCCACTTCGCCGGTGATGCGGTGGGCGCGGCGTTCTTCACCGTCCGGGCCGATCCACACAAAGCTCGGTGGGCCTGGGACTTTGTAGCGGCCGAGCAGCTCACGGCTGGCGGTGTTGTCAGCGGTGACGTCCAGGCGCAGCAGGCGCACGTCCTTCAGGGCGTCGAGTACTTCAGGTTTGCCGAATACCTGTTTTTCCATGATCTTGCATGCCACGCACCAGTCGGCGTAATAGTCGACCAGCACCCACTGGCCTTGGGCCTTGGCGCTGTCGAGTTGGCGTTTTAGCACGGCCGGGTCGTTGAGGGTCATGAAGGCGTCGTGGGCGGTGGGAGCGGCGGCGGCCCGCGAGCCGCTGTAGACCTTCAGCGGTTGCCACAGGTCATCGCTGCCCCCCGCGGCGCCCACCACCAGCACGGCGCCCCACAGGCCCAGCACCAGGGAGCCGGCGCCGAACACTTTGGCGGCCAGGTCGTACTCGCGGGCCAGGGTCCAGCCGCTGTAGGCCATCACCAGCGCGAGTGCGCCCCATAAACCGATCCACAGGTTTTCGCCGACCACCGGGCGAATCATCCACACCGCGGTGCCGAGGAACAGGAAGCCGAAGATACCCTTGAGCACGTTCATCCAGGTGCCGGGTTTGGGCACGAAGCGATTGCCCACGGTCACCAGCAGCAACAGCGGAATACCCATGCCGATGCCCATGTAGAACAGAATCAAGCCCCCGTGCAGTGCATTGCCGCTTTGCGCTATATACAGCAGCACGCCCGCCAGCGGCGCGGTCATGCAGGGGCCGACCAGCAGGCCGGACAGCGCGCCGAGTACGCCCGCGCCCATCAGGCTGCCGCCGCTTTGCTGACGGCTGACGTTGTCCAGGCGGTCACGCAGGAACGCCGGCAGTTGCAGTTCGAAGAAGCCGAACATCGGCAGGGCCAGGATCACAAACAACGCGGCGAAACTGCCGAGGATCCAGGGGGTTTGCAACAGCGCGGCGAGGTTGCTGCCGAGCAACGCGGCCAATACACCCAGCGCGGCATACACCAGCGCCATGCACACCACGTAGCTGCTGGCCAAGGCGAAGCCGCGACGCGGGCTGGCGCCACTGCCCACCACCAGGCCGGCCAGGATCGGCAGCATCGGCAACGAGCAGGGGGCAAACGCCAACAACAGGCCAAGGCCGAAGAACACCAACAAGCTCCAACCCAGGCTGCGTTGTTGCAGGCCACTGGCCAGGCTCTGGTCCTGGGCCTGGGCGGTAGCGGCGACTGCCGGGTTGCCGCCCAGGTCCACGGTGATCGACTGCGGTGGGTAGCACAGGCCCGCATCGGCGCAGCCCTGCCAGCCCAGCTTGACCTGGCCGGTGACCCCTGCCGGAATCTTCACTTCCAGGCCCTGGCGATACACTTGCTGCTCGCCGAAGAACTCATCGCTATGGGCTTCGCCCTGGGGCAGCGTCGGTTTTTCGGCGAGGCCGTCGAATTTCATGCGTTGTTGGTACAGGTAATAACCGTCGGCAATCTGCCAATACAGCTGGGTCTCGCCACTTTCAAGACGTTCGGAGGTAAAGGTGAAGGCCTTGCCCACCGGGAGGAAATCGGGTTTGGTCTCAAACGGGTTGCCCGGCGAGGCCTGGGCGAACCCCGCGAAAAAAACCAGCAGGAAGGTAAACAGATACCGCATCGTCAAGCCTTAGTTCGTTGCAAGTAGGCACACAATGTGTGGCGTTGATTAACCGATGATTAACCCAGGCTATTCTAGAGGGAGTGTGGATCGTTTAGCGGCATAATCTGCGCTTAATCCGCTGCACTTTTAATCACCCCCATCTTTCATGAAGGGTTCACCATGCACGTACTGGTCTGTGAAGACGACGAACTGATCGCCAGCGGCATTGTGGCCGGCCTCACCGCCCAGGGTTTTACCGTCGAGCGCGTGGCCACGGCGGGCGCTGCACGCGCGATGCTCAAGGCGGCCACCTTCGACATCATGGTGCTTGACCTCGGCCTGCCGGATGAAGACGGCCTCAAGCTGTTGCAGCAGCAGCGCAGCCAGGGCCTGGAAATCCCGGTGCTGATCCTGACCGCACGGGACTCGGTGACCAACCGCGTCGACGGCCTGCAGGCCGGCGCCGACGACTACCTGCTCAAGCCCTTCGACCTGCGTGAACTCGCCGCGCGCCTGCAAACCCTGTTGCGTCGGGTGGCGGGGCGCAGCGTCAACCTGATCGAGCATGGCCGCCTGGCCTACAACCCCAGCAGCCGCGAAACGTTCCTGGGCGGCCAGCCGGTGGACCTGTCGCGCCGCGAACAGGCGCTGCTGCAAGCCCTGCTGCACAACAAAGGTCGTGTGCTGTCCAGCGAGCAGCTCAAGGACAGCGTCTACGGCTTCAACGACGAATTGGAAAGCAACGCCCTCAACGTGCATATCCACCACCTGCGGCGCAAATTGGGCAATGGCATCGTCGAGACCGTGCGCGGCCTCGGGTACCGCCTGGGCCCGGCTGACGGGGGCGAGGACGCATCGTGAAAAGCCTGCGCCTGCGCCTGACGTTCAAGCTGGGCGCCGCTTTTGTGTTGATCTGGGCCCTGGCGGCGGCGTGGATGCTCAACGATCTGCGCAACCAGATGATGTTCTCCCTCGACCAGCGCCTGGTGGCGTCGGCGCGCATGGTGGCAGGCCTGACCGAGCAGATGCCGGGGCTGGCCAGTGTGAGCGGCGGTGCGCATTTCAGCGCCGAACAGCTGCACGTACCCGGCGGCATGGCCTGTCAGGTCAGCTCCTTGCGTGGCGAAGTCCTGGCGCGCAGCCATACCACTCCGGAGGAGGGGCTGGAGTCGCGCAAGAGCGGTTTCCGGGACCAGGTCATCGATGGCGTGGGCTGGCGCAGTTTTACCTTGTCCCGTGGCGATCTGTTGATCACCACCGCCGACCGCCAAGTGGAACGTGAGGCGCTGAACCTGTCGATCCTGCTGGCGGCGTCGGTGCCGGTGGGCGTGGCGATGCTCGGCTGCCTGTGCCTGCTGTGGCTGGGTATCGGCCAGAGCCTACTGCCGCTCAATCGCATGCGTGACGCCTTGATGCGCCGCAGTGCCGACTCCCTGGAGCCGCTGCAGATCCACCCGTTGCCCAGCGAACTCAAGCCGCTGCTCGACACCCAGAACCAACTGTTGCAACGCATCGCCAAGACCATCGAACGCGAACGCCGCCTGACCGGCGACGCTGCCCACGAACTGCGCAGCCCGCTGACGGCGATCAAGACCCACCTGCAAGTGGCGCGCATGACCGAAGGCGCGGCCCGCGACCAGTCCCTGGCCCATGCCGAGGAGGGCGCCGACCGCCTGCACCGGACCCTTGAGCAATTGCTGTTACTGGCACGGGTGGAAGGCAGCCTGTCCTTCGACGATGGGTTGCAATCGAGTGCCGAGGAAGTGGCGCGGTTGGCCATCCAGGATGCGAACGCCGGCGACAATTCGCGCATTGACCTGATCCTGCCGGATAACCTCTCCGGCGCCCCCGTGGAAATGCCGGTGGGCCTGGCGGTCGCCGCCTTGCGCAACCTGTTGGACAACGCTTTGCGCCATACACCGGCGGACACCCGGGTGGAGCTCAGTGTGTTCACCTCTGCCGATAACGTGGTGTTTCGCGTGCGTGACCACGGCAAGCAGATCTCCACCGAGGACCTGCAATACCTGACCCAACGCTTCTGGCGCAATGGCAACAGCGAAGGCTGCGGCCTGGGCCTGGCGATCGTGCAAGCGATTGTGCAGCGCTGTTCCTGCTCCTTGAAGTTCGACAGCCAGCCCGACGGCCTGCGCGTCGATTTGGGCATGCCGCTGCGGCGCTGATCACTTTTCTCTCACGTGCCAAATAGTTACCGCCCTCCTGGGGTTCAAATCTTCAGGATGGCGGTAATTTTTTTGCGCTTGAACGGGCTGAACGACTCGGCCTGTATTGAAAAGGACGGTTCTTATGTTGGTCATCGATACCAGTTTCCCAGCCAAAGGCTTTAACGAACGTAACGGCGAGCCGGTGCGGCAGGTGATCCTGCATTACACCGCCGCACCTTTTGGCTCCTCCCTGCGCACCCTGACTCAGGATGGGGTCAGTGCGCACTACTTGCTGCCCGACCCTGATGAGCCCAGTTACCGGGCT
Organism: Pseudomonas fluorescens group sp.; assembly: GCF_020093335.1. Lineage (NCBI taxonomy): Bacteria > Pseudomonadati > Pseudomonadota > Gammaproteobacteria > Pseudomonadales > Pseudomonadaceae > Pseudomonas > Pseudomonas fluorescens group sp. The sequence goes on from NZ_JAIOKW010000015.1 coordinate 121,993, forward strand.
GCTGGCTATGAAGAGTTGCGTGTCTTTCGCCTGGTGGAGGAAGGCAAGCGCGCCTGGCATGCCGGCGTGAGCCATTGGGCGGGCCGCGATAACCTCAATAGCCGCTCGATTGGCATCGAGATCGTCAACCTGGCGCGGGATGATGGCGGGGTGTTTACGTTTCCGGCCTACGGGGAGGAACAAATCGAGGTGTTGATTGCGCTGGTTTGCGACGTTCTTGGGCGTTACCCGCAGATCGGCCCCACCGACATCCTCGGGCACTCGGACGTGGCGTACGGGCGCAAGAGCGATCCGGGGCCTCGGCTGCCGTGGCGGTGTTTGCATGAGGCGGGGGTAGGGGCCTGGTTTGATGAGGCGACGCGGGCCATGTATCAGCGGCGGTTTTGCCTTGGGTTACCGCCTGAGGTCGAGGTGGAGCGGGCGTTTCAGCGTTATGGGTATGCGCCGGCAAAGAATCGGCAGGCATTCGAGCAGAGGACGCGGGCGTTTCAGATGCACTTTCGGCCGCGGGATTATTGTGGGTTCCTGGATGCGGAGACTTGCGCGATTTTGTATGCGCTGAATGAAAAATACCTTGGGTTATGAAGCTTGGCGCGGTTCAAATGTGTGGGCTTGCTCGCGAAGGCGGCGTGCCAGTCACCCCACATATTGACTGAACCACCGCCTTCGCGAGCAAGCCCATTCCCACACTTGGCTCCTCATCCATCAGTTAAAGATCGGTGGTGACTAAATCCCTCCCCTGCTGGTGCGTTTCCAGAACAGGAAATCCGTGCGCATGCCCCCTTGGGCCAGACGCCAGCGGATCGGCAGTTTGGTCACCATCATCAGCGTATTGAGGGATCGAGAAATGTCAGTCGCTACCAGCCGTATCGAAGACGCCCAGGTGCATGAAACGCTCTACCAGTTCGACGAAAACCCGCTGCTCGCCCGTCAGCGCCAGCAGGAGTCCAACGCCCGCAGCTACCCTCGGCGCATTCCCTTGGCGCTTAAGCGCGCCAAGGGTATTTACGTGGAAGACGTGGAGGGCCGCAGTTTCATCGACTGCCTGGCCGGCGCCGGCACCCTCGCGTTGGGGCATAACCACCCGGTGGTGATCGAGGCGATCCAGCAAGTGCTGGCCGATGAGCTGCCTTTGCACACGCTGGACCTGACTACGCCGGTCAAGGATCAGTTCGTGCAGGACTTGTTCGGCCTGTTGCCGCCAGCGTTGGCGCGCGAAGCGAAAATCCAGTTCTGTGGCCCCACCGGCACCGATGCGGTGGAAGCCGCGTTGAAGCTGGTGCGCACCGCCACCGGGCGTAGCACAGTGTTGTCCTTCCAGGGCGGTTACCACGGCATGAGCCAGGGCGCCTTGAGCCTGATGGGCAGCCTGGGGCCGAAGAAACCCTTGGGCGCGTTGCTCAGCAATGGCGTGCAATTCTTGCCGTACCCCTACGACTACCGTTGCCCGTTCGGCTTGGGCGGCGCGGAAGGGGTGCGCGTCAACCTGCACTACCTGGAAAACCTGCTGAATGACCCAGAGGCTGGCGTTTTGCTGCCGGCGGCGGTGATTGTCGAAGTGGTGCAGGGCGAGGGCGGTGTGATTCCGGCTGACCTGGACTGGCTGCGCGGTCTGCGCCGCATCACCGAACAGGCAGGTGTGGCGTTGATCGTCGATGAGATCCAGAGCGGTTTCGGTCGCACCGGCAAGATGTTTGCCTTCGAACACGCCGGCATCATCCCGGATGTGGTGGTGATGTCCAAGGCCATCGGCGGCAGCCTGCCGTTGGCGGTGGTGGTGTACCGCGACTGGCTCGACACTTGGCTGCCGGGCGCACACGCCGGGACTTTCCGTGGCAACCAGATGGCGATGGCGGCGGGTTCGGCGGTGATGCGCTACCTCAAGGACCACGACCTGGCCGGCCACGCGGCGGCCATGGGCGAGCGCCTGGGTGAACACCTGCGCATCCTGCAGCGCGACTTCCCGCACCTGGGGGATATCCGCGGCCGTGGGCTGATGCTTGGCGTGGAACTGGTTGACCCCAATGGCCCGCCAGACATCCAGGGGCACCCGCCCGTGCATCGCCAATTGGCGCCGCTGGTGCAGCGCGAATGCCTCAAGCGCGGGCTGATCCTGGAACTGGGCGGCCGTCATGGCAGCGTCGTGCGTTTCCTGCCACCGTTGGTGATCACCGCCACCGAAGTGGACCGCGTGGCGGATATCTTCGGACGTGCGTTGGCGGCGGCGGTTGCCAGCCTCTAATTTTTTTGCAACTTGGTACGTTTCTACAGGTATCAGTGCTGCGCGCGTTGCGCAGCCAGCCTTTGAGCGATGGAGAACAGCAATGACCTCAGTATTTGACCGCGACGACATCCTGTTTCAGGTAGTGGTCAACCATGAAGAACAGTATTCCATCTGGCCCGACTACAAGGCTGTGCCGGAAGGCTGGCGCACCGTGGGCAAGAGCGGCATGAAGAAAGAGTGCCTGGCGTACATCGAAGAGGTCTGGACCGATATGCGTCCGTTGAGCCTGCGCCAGAAGATGGACGGCGCTGCGCTGGGTTGAAGAGGGTGCGCTTACTGTGGTGAGCGGGCTTGTCCCGCGCTGGGCTGCGCAGCAGCCCCAAAGAAGCCGGGAGCGCTTCGCACTCCAGCGCGAGCAAGCTCGCTCACTCCAATGATCCTGTTAACCGCAAGAACGCATTTCGGCGGTTACTGGGTGTAGAGGTAATCCGTTGCCAACGACGCCAGCGTCCGCACGCCCACCACCAACGCCGACTCATCCACAAAGAACCCCGGATTGTGGTTCGGTGCTGCCTTGCTCATGTCCTGATCCCTCGGCGTGACCCCCAGGAATACAAACAGCCCCGGCGCCTCCTTGGCATAAAACGAGAAGTCTTCGGCGCCGCCCACCAGTGGGCCCTGCACCACGTCATCCTTGGCCGCCCAGCGCAGGCTCGGCAGCATTTTCTCGGTCAATGCCGGGTTGTTGATGGTGGGGTCGTACTTCTCGATGATGGTGACTTCGGCCTTGGCGCCACCGCTTTCGGCGATTTTTTCCACGGTCTGCCGTACGTCCGCGTGCAGCTTCTGACGGATGCCGTAGTCATAGGAGCGAATGGTGCCGGTCATGTCCACCGACTCAGGGATGATGTTGTAGCGCGTACCACCGTTGATGGTGCCAATGCTCACCACCGAGGGGAACGAGGAGATGTCGGTGCGGCGGCTGACCACGGTCTGCAAGCCAACGATGGTCTGTGCACCCACGGTGATCGGGTCGATGCCGTCCCAAGGGCGACCGGCGTGGGTCTGTTTGCCGAGGATCTTGATACGCAAATCATCCGAGCTGGCCAGGGTCGGTCCCGGGCGGTAGGCAATCTGGCCGGCGGGCACACCGGCCCACACATGCAGGCCGAATACCGCGTCCGGCTTGGGCGCTTTCATCACGCCTTCCTGCACCATCATTTTGGCGCCCCAGGTATTTTTGCCGTCGGGAATGAAATCACTCGGGCCTTCCTCGGCCGGTTGGAAGTAGAACACCACGGTGCCGGGCAGGCGCTCGCGCATGCCGGTCAGGATCTTCGCCGTGCTCAGCAGGATGGCGACATGGGCGTCGTGCCCGCAGGCGTGCATCACGTCGACTTCCTTGCCCAGGTAGGTGCCCTTGGCGTTGGAGGCGAAGGGCAGGTCGGCGACTTCCTTCACCGGTAGCGCATCCATGTCGGCACGCAGGGCGACGGTCGGGCCGGGCAGGGCGCCTTTCAGCACGGCGACCACACCGGTGCGGGCTACGCCGGTCTTGACCTCAAGGCCGAGGTCGCGCAGTTGTTTGGCGACCAACTCGGCCGTACGGGTTTCAGTGTTGCCCAGTTCAGGGTGGGCGTGAAGGTCGCGTCGGGTTTCCAGCAACGCCGGTTCAAGCGCTTTTGCCTGGGCGGCGATTTCCTCCCGGGCACTGTCCTGGCCGCTGCTGGCGGCAATCACGGCACTGCTGGCAACGGCGCACAGCGCGCCGAAAACCCACGTGTGTGTCAGACCGGTTAAACGCATAAGGACCTCTCCTGAGTTTATTGTTGTTGATCTTTCTCCTGCACCGTGCCGGCGGTCACCACCTGCACACTCAAGCGCGGCGTGGCCAGGTCCAGCCCGGCTTCGTCCAGATGACGCTTGAGCGACAGGTTGAACGCCCGCGACACTTCCCATTGCTTGATCGGCGCGGTCTTGAACCGTGCGCGCAGGATCGCGCTGCCCGACTCGAAACTTTCGACCCCCTGTATCTCCAGCGGCGACCAGATATTGCGGCGTTGCAGCGGGTCGTTGCGCATTTTCTGACCGACATCGCGCATCAGCTTGATGGCATCGTCAATTTCCATGTTGTAGGGGATCGCCACCCGGAAGATCGCGTAGCCGAACTCCCGCGAGTAGTTCTTGATGCTCTTGATTTCGCTGAACGGGATGGTGTGCACGATGCCGTCGATGTCGCGCAGGCGCACGGTGCGGATGGTCAAGCCTTCTACCGTCCCCAGATGGCCGCCCACATCCACGTAGTCATCGATGGCCAGGGAGTCTTCGATGATGATGAACAGGCCGGTGATCAAGTCCGCCACCAGCGACTGCGCGCCGAAACCAATGGCCAGGCCGATCACACCGGCACCCGCCAACAGTGGCGTGACGTTCATACCCATGTTCGCCAGGGCGACAATCGCGGCGATGATAAAGATGGTCACGAACAGCACGTTGCGGATCAACGGCATCATGGTCTGCGCTCGTGCGTTGGCCAGGCCTTTGCGCGAGCGGGTGAGGGCGTGGTGGATCGCCGTGTCGCTGAGGATCCAGATCAGCCAGGCGAACAGCAAGGTGCCGCCCAGGCCGAACAGCTTGACGCTGATTTCGTGGCCATCGCCTTCGGTAAAGCGAATCAGCGACAGGCCCCACACCCGCAGGCCCAACTCGATAAACACCAGCCACACCACCAGGTGGGCCAGGGTGTAGACGAAGCTTTTCAGGCGCTCGGAGTACAGCGCGTGGCGCTTGTGACCGCGTTGCGGCTTAAGGGCGTGACGGCGGACCAGGCCGTTGATGACCATGCACAGCACCAGCAACACGGTGCACAGCAGCGACTGACGCAAGGCGGTGCTGGTATCGCCGGCAGAGACAAAGGTGGCGAACAGCGAAATGCCCACCAGCAGCAATGCGGGGATGTACCAGAAGGAGCCGATGATTTCGATGGTGTCGCTGAGGGCCCTGCGGGTCAGGCGACGGGACAGCGGCTGGTTGCGGATCAGGTGGGCGATGGGCCGGCGGAAACGCAGGATAAACACACCGGTCGACAGCGCTGCCATCACATTGGCGATCGTCGCGGCGGTGTGTGACAGGTGCTGGCCCAGAGCCAGGACGAGGCGCGGGTCGCTCAAGGCCTCACCGAAGGCGGCAAAGCTGCCGATCCACCACAGGGGGCGGAACGCCTGGTGACGCAGGATGTACAGCGCGCGATGGCGATGGGGGCCGTCGAGCACCGAAAAGGCAATCACGCAGATGGCAGAGAAGCAGGTACCGACCACCAGCGCGTAGGCCAAGACCATCGCCAGGGATTTGCCCAGGGACGAGGGCAGGGCGTAGCTCAGGTAGACCGTGATCACCAGGGCGATCAGCCATGGGCCGAGCTTGCGCAGCGCGAAGCGCACCATGTCCCAGGTACGTGGGTGTTGCGGCAATTCTTCGGGCAGGCCGAAGCGTTCGCGGACGCGGTGGCTGAGCCAGATCAGCGCGGCGGCGAGCAGGCTCCACACCGCCAGGATCAGGGCAAACCCGAAAATGATCGGCAGCCATTCGTTGGCCGGCAGCATCAGCGCACTGAGTTCTTCCTTGGCCAGGTCGACTTCGTTGGACCAACGCCCCACCGGGCTGTCTTCGCCGGAGAACTGCTGCTCAAAGCCCGACAGCGTACTGCCGATGAGCCCCAGTACGCCTTGCTCGGCGGCGGGCTGGGCTTTTTGCGTGGCGGCGCGCAGCTTTTTCAGGTCGCTCAGCAACTGAGTGCGCTGCTGGTCGTTTTCCAGGGTCTTGATCACCTCGTCCAACGACTGCCCCAGCGGCACGTCGGCCTGGGGCTGGGTTTTGCTGTTGTTACCCAATAGGCCGGGCAGGCCCACGGCTTGGGCAGGCGTGAGCGGCAGCAGGGTGAGCAGGGCAATCAGGCAATAGCAGGGCAGGGCAAACAGACGGGAAAGCACGAGGCGGTCAACCTTGAAAACGACGGGTTGAGCGAGTGTACGAGTGCAATCGTCATTCGGCCAGTTTGGCGAGGATCTTGTACACCACGGTGCCCAGGATCAGCAGCATGCCGACCCACATGCCGAACACGCCGACAGGCTTGTCACGAAAGTTGAAGCCTACAGCCAACAGGATCATGCCGATCAGAATCGGGATAAGCATGGCGTGGAAGGAGGACATGGAGATCATGGTGCGACGGCCTTGTCGGAGTGGGAATACTGACAAGTCTAGGTCGGATTGCAGAAAGTGCAGGTGATGCAGGTCAGGTATACGCAGATCTAATGTGGGAGGGGGCTTGCCCCCGATTGCAGAGGGTCAGACTACAACTATAGTCACTGATCCGCCGCCATCGGGGGCAAGCCCCCTCCCACATTTTTGACCGAGTCAGCCCACATTATCAGGGCAGGTCGTGGCTCGCGTAGAACGCGCCCAGCACTTTCACCAAATGCGCCAAGTCATGGCTGCCGCACAGCTCGCGAATGGAGTGCATGGCAAATGTCGGCAGGCCGATGTCCACGGTGCGCACGCCCAGGTGGCTGGCGGTGATCGGGCCGATGGTCGAACCGCAGCCCATGTCGCTGCGCACCACGAAGCTCTGCACCGGTACTTCCTGGGCCATGCACAGGTGGCGGAAGAACCCGGCGGTTTCGCTGTTGGTGGCGTAGCGCTGGTTGCTGTTGACCTTGATCACCGGGCCGGCGTTGAGCTTGGGGCCGTGGTTGGCGTCGTGCTTCTCGGCGTAGTTCGGGTGCACGCCGTGGGCGTTGTCCGCAGACACCAACAGGGATTTCTGAATGGTACGTACGAACTCATCACCTTCCGGCAGCAGACGGCGCAGGGTCTGTTCGAGCATCGGGCCATCGGCACCGCAGGCTGAGCAGGAGCCCACCTCTTCGTGGTCGTTGCAGACCAGCACGCAGGTTTCATCGGTCTCGCTGGTGAGTAAAGCTTGCAGGCCGGCATAGCACGACAGCAGGTTATCCAGGCGCGCGCCGGCGATGAAGTCGCCGTTCAGGCCGATGACCGCAGCGCTTTGGGTGTCGTAGAAGCTCAACTCATAGTCGAGCACCACGTCGGCGTTCAGCCCATGCTCACGCGCCAGTTGATCGGTGAGCACGGCGCGGAAGTCCACGCGCTCATCACCGGCAAACTGCGCGAGGATCGGCGGCAGCTCGGTCTGGGCATTGATCGCCCAGCCTTGGTTGGCTTCACGGTTCAGGTGAATGGCCAGGTTGGGGATGATGGCGATGGGCAATTTGAAGTCGATCAGTTGGCTCTCGACCTTGCCGTCGCGGCGGAACGTCACGCGGCCGGCCAGGGACAGGTCGCGGTCGAACCACGGTGCCAGCAGCGCGCCGCCGTAGACTTCCACGCCCAACTGCCAGAAACCCTGGCGCTGCAGCTCCGGCTGCGGCTTGACGCGCAGGCACGGGCTGTCGGTGTGGGCGCCGACCAGGCGGATACCGCCTTGCAGCGGCGAGTGGCGGCCGAGCTTGAAGGCGATGATCGAGGAGTCGTTACGGGTCACGTAATAGCGCCCGTTGGGCTCGGTGGTCCAGGTTTCGCGCTCGTCGAGACGCTGATAGCCGGCCGCTTCCAGGCGCTGGGCCAGGGCAGCAGTGGCATGAAAAGGAGTAGGGGAGGCCTTGAGGAAGTCGATCAGGCCTTGATTCAACGCTTCGCGCATAAATAGCTCCAGACAGCAATGCGCGGAGTTTACCGTTCGAGGGTGAGAAGTGCACAGAACAAATGTGGGAGGGGGAAAGCCCCCTCCCACAACCGCTTTAAAATGGCGCTGGGCACTCGAAGCGCAGGCGCTCGCCGCTTTGCGGGTGAGTGAAGCTCAGCATGCTCGCATGCAGGCACAGGCGCGGCCACGCTGCCAGGGCCTGTTCATGGGCATACAGGCCATCACCCAACAGCGGATGACCGATGGACAGCATGTGCACACGCAGCTGGTGCGAACGCCCGGTGATCGGCGTCAGCTCGACGCGGCACCAGTCACCACAGCGTTCCAGCACCTTCCAAAAGGTCAGTGCATGCTTGCCGAACTCATGGTCGACCACGTGGCGTGGCTTGGTGGGCGGGTCGTAGCGCAGGGGCAGGTCGATGCTGCCGCTGTCCAGTTCCGGCTGGCCCCAGGCCAAGGCGGTGTAGGCCTTTTCGGTTTCTCGGTCGTGAAACTGGCGGGACAGTTCGCGGTGCGTATCGGCGTCCCGCGCCAGCAGGATGATGCCCGAGGTTTCCCAGTCCAGGCGATGGACGATGCGGGCTTCGGGGTAGCCGTTCTCCTGCAGGCGGGTGATCAGGCAGTCCTTGTTGTCGTCGGCGCGGCCAGGCACCGAGAGCAGCAGGGTGGGCTTGTTCACCACCAGGACGGCAGCGTCCTGATAGAGGATATGGATGTTGGACAGCGGCATTAAACAGCCTCGTAACAAACGCCAACGGCGGCTCGCCCACCCGGTCCGCAAAAAGGGATCAGGGTGAACGAGCCGCCGTGGCGGCCGCCTGTTCGATCAACGATCAGGCAGGGTGATATTGAGTTCCAGAATCGAGCAGCTGCCGTCATTTTCCAGGGCGACATGCACGTCATCGTTGCCGATATTGACGTACTTGCGGATCACCTCGACCAGTTCCTTCTGCAAGGCTGGCAGGTAGTCCGGCGTGCTGCGTTGGCCGCGTTCGTGCGCCACGATGATCTGTAGACGCTCTTTCGCTACCGACGCGGTACTTGGCTTTTTGTTGGCGCGAAAGAAGTCGAGAAATTTCATTGTTTAGTTGCCTCCAAAGATACGCTCGAAGAATCCCTTCTTCTTAACATCGAGGAAGCGATGTTCCACGGTCTTGCCCAGCAAGCGATCAACCGCATCGCTGTACGCCTGGCCGGCGTCGCTCTGGTCGTCAAGAATGACTGGAACGCCTTGGTTGGAAGCCTTCAGGACGGCCTGGGATTCCGGGATCACACCCAGCAGGGTCACCGCGAGGATTTCCTTCACGTCTTCAACGCCCAGCATTTCGCCGTTGCTGACGCGCTCAGGGTTGTAGCGGGTGAGCAGCAGGTGCTCCTTGATCGGGTCTTCGCCTTTTTCGGCGCGCTGGGACTTGCTGGCCAGCAGGCCGAGCATGCGGTCCGAGTCACGTACCGAGGAGACTTCCGGGTTGGTCACCACGATGGCTTCATCGGCGAAGTACATCGCCAGGTGAGCACCGGTTTCGATACCGGCCGGGGAGTCGCAGACTACGTATTCGAAGGTTTCCTTCAGCTCAGCCAGGACTTTGCCTACGCCTTCTTTGGTCAGCGCGTCTTTGTCACGGGTCTGGCTGGCGGCCAATACGTACAGGTTCTCAAGGCGCTTGTCCTTGATCAGGGCCTGTTGCAGGTTGGCTTCACCGTTGACCACGTTGACGAAGTCATACACCACGCGGCGTTCGCAGCCCATGATCAGGTCGAGGTTACGCAAGCCGACGTCGAAGTCGACGATAACTGTCTTGTGGCCGCGCAGAGCGAGACCGGTACCGATAGCGGCGCTGGTGGTGGTCTTACCCACACCACCCTTGCCGGATGTAACCACGAGAATCTTGGCCAAGGTGTTTCACCCCTAAGGAAAAAGGACTTTTGAGTCCCTGAAAAACATCTCTTGAAACTCGCTGCAGGCGGACAGCCTTTGTAGGAAAAAGATGGGGCTTCCCGAGGAAAAACGCCACTTTCAATTATTCCTACGCAAGTCTTGCCGGTTTCGCTGTGCTATCAGAGTCTAGAGATGCTTGGAAAATGCGGCAGTATCCGTTAAAGACGGATGATGTTCAACACATCGCCCGACAGGTTGACCTGCACCGAAGCCCCCCACAGCGGGTCGCGACGCAAATCTTCTGAAACCTTGTACTGGCCCGCGATGGACACTAGCTCAGCGGTCAACTGCTGGCAAAAAATACGGGCCTTGGTATCACCCTTGATGCCGGCGAGGGCACGTCCGCGCATCGGGCCGTATACATGGATGTTGCCATCGGCAAGAAGTTCCGCCCCCGGGCTGACCGAGGAGATCACGACAAGGTCGCCACCCTGGGCATAAATCTGCTGCCCACCACGTACGGGCGAGGTGATGATCTTTGTCGGCTTGATCGTCGGCTCGGGTGGTTTTTCCGGTTTTTTCTTCTCTTCACCGACCAATGGTTCAAGCGGTCGCTCACGCGCGCCGGACGGTGGCAGTACTGGCAGTTCAATGGCGATGGCGGCGGCAATGTCTTCAATTCGACTGGCGCGGATGGCTAGGGTACGCAGGCCATGGGAGCGGCACACGCGCATCAGCCCAGGCAAGTCGATCACCCCTTGGCCGGCGGGCAGTTTGTCCAAGGCCAGCACCAGCGGGGCGTTGTTGAAGAAATTCGGCGCCAGGGCGACTTTGGCGGCGAGCTGGCGGTCCAGGGCGTCGAGGTCGTTGCGGGCAAGTTCCAGCACGGTGATGGCGAGCATGCTGCCTTTCAGCTGGAACACGGGATCTTGGTCTAGCGGTTCGGTTTGGCTCATGGTCGGCAAAAGCGGCTTGTCACGAAAAGTGTCGAGACTTATAACGAGAACACTCACCCGCCGCAAGCCGAGTCGAACCGTTGTAGAATGCGCGGCCCTTGTCTTTACCGGAATCTGTAATGGATCGCCCGCGTTTTCGAGCTGTATTTTTTCACCCGCGTTTTTGGCTGTTATGGCTGGGGCTCGGCCTGCTGTGGCTGGTTACCCAACTGCCTTACCGGGCCCTGTTGACCATTGGTCGCCTGCTGGGTGCCGGCATGTACCGCGTGGCCGGCGAACGTCGCCGCATCGCCGCGCGCAACCTGGAACTGTGCTTCCCGGAAAAATCCGCCAAAGAGCGTAAACGGTTGCTCAAGGAAAACTTTGCCTCCACCGGCATCGCGTTCTTTGAAATGGCCATGAGCTGGTGGTGGTCACGTCAGCGCTTGGCGCGCCTGGCCCACGTCGAAGGCCTGGAACACCTCAAGCAGGCTCAATTGGACGGCAAGGGCGTGATCCTCATGGCGCTGCACTTCACCACCCTGGAAATCGGCGCAGCGCTGCTGGGGCAGAAGCACACCATTGATGGCATGTACCGCGAGCACGGCAACCCGCTGTTCGACTTCGTCCAGCGCCGTGGCCGCGAGCGTCACAACCTCGATTCCCTGGCCGTGGAGCGTGAAGACGTGCGTGGCATGCTCAAGCTGCTGCGCGCCGGCCGCGCCATCTGGTACGCACCGGACCAGGACTACGGCGCCAAGCAAAGTATCTTCGTGCCGCTGTTCGGCATCCAGGCGGCGACGGTGACCGCCACCAGCAAGTTCGCCCGCCTGGGCAAGGCGCTGGTGGTGCCGTTCACCCAGGAGCGCCTGGCTGATGGCAGCGGCTACCGCCTGGTGATCCACCCGCCGTTGACCGATTTCCCCGGTGAAAGCGACGAAGTCGACTGCCTGCGTATCAACCAGTGGGTCGAAGCTTCGGTACGTGAATGCCCCGAGCAATACCTGTGGACTCACCGCCGCTTCAAAAGCCGGCCACCGGGTGAAGCCAAGTTGTACGAAAAACGCCGCTGATAAGATGGATTAGTACTGCACGTGTGGCGAGGGAGCAAGCTCCCGTTGGGTCGCGAAGCGGCCCCAGCGTTAGGCGCAAGAAGATTAGAACTGCTGCGCAGTCCAACGGGAGCAAGCTCCCTCGCCACAAAGACAGACCTTTCCCTACATGGAGTGACGCAATGCGCCCAGCTGAACCGGTTACTGGCTTGATTCTTTCCGGCGGCGGGGCGCGAGCGGCGTATCAGGTAGGGGTATTGGCGGCCATTGCCGAGCTGTTGCCGCCGGGGGCACCCAATCCTTTCCCGGTGATCGTCGGCACCTCGGCTGGCGCGATCAATGCTGTGACCCTGGCCAGTGGCGCCATGGACTTTACCGCGGCCATCCAACGCCTGACCGCGTTCTGGCAGGGCTTTCGCAGCCATCTGGTGCTGCGCAGCGATTGGCCGGGGGTGATTCGCCAGGCGGGCCGCTTTTTCATCCACAGCCTGCTGGGCATCGGCGCCCAAGTGCCGGTGGCGCTGCTCAACAGCTCGCCGCTGCGCGACCTGTTGCAGGAGCGCCTGAACCTCGACGGCATCGACGAGGCTATCCGCCACAAACACTTGCACGCAGTGGCGGTGACGGCCTTCGGTTATGAGTCCGGGCAAGCGGTGACCTTCTACCAGGGCGGCGGCACCATCGACGCCTGGTTGCGCCACCGCCGCATCGGCGTGCCGACCCAACTGACGGTGGAGCACCTGCTGGCCAGCTCGGCGATCCCTTTGCTGTTTGCCCCGGTGAAACTCGACCAGGAGTATTTCGGCGATGGCGCCGTGCGGCAATCGGCGCCGATCAGCCCGGCCTTGCACCTGGGGGCCAGTCGCGTGCTGGTGGTGGGGGTCAGTGGCAACCCGCGTGGCATTGAGCCGGTGACGCAACGCACCTACACCGGCCAGGAACCGACCCTGGCGCAGATCGGTGGGCACATGCTCAACAGTACGTTCATTGATAGCCTGGAAAGCGATATCGAATTGCTGGAGCGCTTGAACCAGTTCAGCCATGCCGCGCCTGGGGTGGCGGCGGTGGAGGTGCTGGTGATTGCACCCAGCCAGCCCATCGACGAAATCGCGGCACGGCATCGCCAGGAATTGCCGGCGGCGTTGCGGTTGTTTTTGCGCGGGCCGGGGGCGACCAAGACGAGTGGGG